>CAYZPZ010000165.1:0-4596 GCA_964480205.1 uncultured Conexibacteraceae bacterium | reverse complement strand
GCCCCCACCAGCCGGCGCTGCCCATCCTCGCTCTGACCGGCGAGCAGCTCCCCGAGCTCGGCGCTGGAGCGCCGGTCCAGGGTGCGCCAGGCGCGGCGCCCCTTCGCGGTGAGCGCGACCAGCTGACGGCGCCGGTCGGCCTCGGAGCGGCGCCGCTTCACCAGGCCGTCGCGCTCGAAGCGGGCGAGGATGCGGCTCAGGTAGCCGGGGTCGAGGCCGAGCAGGCGCCTCAGCTCGACCACCTCGGTCTCCCTGCGCTGGGCGAGCTCGAAGATCACCCGCCCCTCCGTCAGCGTGTAGGGCGTCCCCAGGAAGCCTTCGCCGAGCAGCCCGATCCGCTTGGTGTAGAAGCGGTTGAAGGCGCGCACCGCGGCGATGCGCTGCTCGCGCGTGCGGGCCTTGCGTTGCACGGTGCTGGTGGCCATTCTTTGACTGGGTCAAAGACTATCCATCCCCGCGCTCGAGTCAACGTCGGGCGCGGGAAGCTCGAGCACCGCCGCGGCGCATCGGCATCGCGCCAGTCGCCGGGGTGGCACGTCGTGCCGGAGCTCGACCACCCGCCCCTCCCCGTCGAGGAAGATCAGATCGAGCGCGAAGCGCATGCCGAAGGTGTGGACGCCGCGGCAGCGCGGGATCAGCAGGCCCTCCGGCGCCCGCCCGGCGTCCAGGTGGGCGAGGCCGAGCAGACGGGCTCGCCGGGTGACGGCCACTGGAACCTCGAAGCCGAGCACGGCCGCCCGTGGCAGGTCGCGAAAGCGGTGCACCCTGCGGTTGAGTCGCCCGGCCGCGATCCTCTCCCCCGCGCCGACCCTGGAGCTGGCGCCGGTCACCGGCTTCGGTTAGCAGACCGTCGAAGCCGGCCGCGGGTTCCCTCTTGCTGCAACCGGCCTCTCAATCCCTCGGCCGGGCTGGTAAGCGGAGCCGACATGCGCCAAGATTCGGCGCAGCCGTGCAGGACGAGACCACGCGCAGAGGGAACTACGAGTCCGGGGCCGATTACGTGCTCGAGTACGGGGAGCTCCGCTTCTCGTTCAACGAGCGCGACTTCGCCCAGCGGGTCGAGCAGGCCGCGGTCAAGCTCGACTTCGTCCGCCAGGGTCTCGACGAGCACGAGCTGGAGGACCTGCTGGAGCTGGCCGTGAACGGCGAGATCCGGGAGCCCTCCTCCCGCCTCGGCGAGCACGTCAACGAGAACTGGGAGGAGCTGGCCGGGCCATCCAACAAGAGCCTGGTGCACTGGATGCGCCGGCTGGTCTTCCGGGGCGCCTGGCTCGATCAGCGCGTCAAGGAGGGCGAGCTCGACATCGTCTTCGACGAGTCCTCGCAGACCTTCGGCTACGTGCAGCCGGACCGCGACTCCGAGCTGATCGAGCTCTCCGCAGAGCCCTCCTGGGCGAGCATCGCCTACGGCGGGCGCGACCGCGCCTAGTTAGCTGAGCCCCAGAAGCTCGGCGTTCGACGCCGAGCCCTCGATCCGCTCGCCGAGCACCCGGGCCGCGTCGGCCGGCTCGAGCCCGGACAGCTCGGAACGCAGCGAGCGCACCGCCTCCAGCTCCTCGGCCGAGCGCAGCTCGCGCTCGCCGGAGACTCGGCACTCCGAGACCACCAGCGAGGGGAAGATCCCGGCGTCGGCGAGGCTGGCGTCGAGTCGCAGCAGCACGTTCTCGGTCGTTTCCAGCGCCGCCCTTACGTTCGCCCCCACCTCGTCGCCCTCGAGCACGGTGGCGATCACGGTCAGCGAGCCGCTGCCCTCCTCGGCCAGCTCGCGGCCGGCACCGAAGACGCGCTTGATCCGACCGGGGTCGCGGTAGCCGAGCGCCAGCCGGGAGAGTGAGTCGATGATCACCACCACGTCCTCACCCGCCTCCGCGCGCCGCTTCGCGTGCCCGATCGCCAGGTCGGCCGCCCGCACCTGCTCGACCGGCTCCAGGTCGGCGGCCGCCGCGACGATCTCCGCCTCGGGTGCCGAGCGCTGCCACTCGGTTACCTCCTCGGGTCGCTCGTCGGCGAGGAGCACGCGCACGTCGGCGCTGTCCGAACTCAGCGCCCGAGCCAGCGAGCGCAGCAGGGTGGTCCGGCCCGAGCGCGGCTCGGCCAGGATCAGCACACGCTGGCCCAGGGCCAGCGGCGTGACCAGGTCGACCGCCCGCGCCAGCGGATCGGAGGCCTCCCCCAGCGCGAGTCGGCGGTGGGGGGTCACGGGAGTGAGGTCCTCGAATTGCACGCGCTCCCCCTCCGGCGCCTGGCCGTTGACGGTGGCGACCCGGACCAGGGCGCGATGGTGCTCGCCGCGCCGCGGCTCGCGGGCCGGGCCGCTGACCTGATCGCCCGGGCGCAGCTCGCAGCGGCGGATCTGCGAGGCCGAGACGTAGACGTCGCCCTCGCTCGCCCCGAGCCCGGTCAGGCGCAGGAACCCGTAGCCCTGGGGCATCCGATCGAGCACCCCGGTCACCTCCTGGGTGGGCCCCTCCGCTCCCTCGCGGGAGCGCCCCGGGGTCGGCTCCGGTCTCTCGGGCGGGGGAGCGGGGGCCGGCTCCGTTGCCTCGGGGGCGGGAGCCCCGACCTCGCCCCCCTGCCCGTGCTCGATCGCCTCGATCAGCTCGCGGCGGCCGAGCAGCCGGTAGCGGGGAATCTCGAGCTCGGCGGCCCGCGCGTGCAGCTCGGCGAGGTGTGAGTCGGTCAGATTCGCTTCTGCCATCGCCATCAGCTTATGGAGGCCGCCGGGTCGAGGCCCTCGCGGGCGACCACCTCGGGCCAGCGCTGGATCTCCGTCGCGACCCGCCGCTTCGACCAGCCGAGCTCGGGGGCCATCGCCTCGGCCACCGCCTTGACCGGCTCGGCATCGCGCAGCTCGCTCGCCGCTACCAGCCCCAGGCGGGTGCGGCGCAGCAGCACGTCAGCGACCGAGCGCGCCTGCTCGGAGCGCGCGGCCAGCACAGCCTCGGCGAGCAGGTCGGGGTGGCCCGGGAGGATTGGCGCCGCCAGCTCCGGGCGCGCCTCACACAGGTCGAGAACCCGGCGCGCCGCGTGGCCGTAGCGGAAGGCGAGCTGCTCGCGGGCGCCCTCGGGCAGCTCCAGCTCGGTCTCCAGGTCCTCGTCGCGCGCCGGCATTCCCAGTGGGATCTCCTCGGTGCGGCACTCGGCCTCGCGCCCATCGCGCTCAACGATCCGGTCGACGGTCTGCTCGGCCATTCGCCGCCAGGTGGTCAGCTTGCCGCCGGTGATCGTCAGCATCCCGGATGAGGTCTCGTACAACTCGGCCTTGCGCGAGATGTCGACGGACTTCTTCGGATCGCCGCTGGAGATCAGCGGCCTCAGCCCCGCGAAGGCGCCGGTGATCTGGTCCGGCCCGTAGTCGGACTGCAGGTAGGAGTTGAGGGCGTCAAGCAGGTAGGTGACGTGGTCGGTGCCGGGCGGGACGGCGTCCAGTTCGCCGTCGTAGTCGCGATCGGTGGGCCCGATCATCGCCCCGCCGTACCAGGGGAGCACCATCACCGTGCGCTCGTCCCCGGCCGGGATGATGAACGCCGCCTCCCCCATCTCGAGATCGTCGGCCGAGAGGATGATGTGGGCGCCGCGACTGGGGGCGATCCTGGGGATCTCCTCCTCGCTGAGGATCTCACCGGGGCGGATCCGGTCCGCCCAGACCCCGGTCGCGTTGACCACGTTGGCCGCGTTCACCTCGAACCGCTCCCCGGACTCGGTTTCACGGCAGCGAACCCCGGAAGCGCGTCCTTCCTCGTCCAGGACCTCGGTGACCTCGGCCCCGTTGAGCAGGATCGCGCCGAAGCGCTCGGCCTCGCCGAGCACGGTGAGCACCAGGCGGGAGTCGTCTGTCTGGCAGTCGTAGAACAGGTAGGCGGACTTCGGGTCGTGCGGCGCCAGCGCCGGGGCCAGCTCGGCTACCTCGTCCCCCTCGATGGTGCGGTGGCGCTCCGGTGACCAGTAGGAGCCGTCCGCCTCCGCCGCGCGCTCGGCCCGCTGAGCCCGGCCGCGGCCGATCCGCGAGGTGGCCATCACGTCGTAGAGGTTCAGCCCGATCCCGATCCGCAGGTCGCGCCGGGAGTCCCCCAGCGCCGGCACCAGGTAGGGCGTCGGGTAGACCAGGTGGGGGGCGAGGTGGACCATCAGCTGGCGCTCCAGCAGCGCCTCGCGCACCAGCCCGAGGTCGAAGTTCTGCAGGTAGCGCAGCCCCCCGTGGACCATCTTCGAGGAGCGGCTGGAGGTCCCCTGGGAGTAATCGTCGCGCTCCAGGAGCGCCACCGAGTAGCCGCGCGAGGCGGCGTCGAGGGCGACCCCGGCGCCGGTGATCCCACCGCCGACGACGACCACGTCGAAGCTCTCGGCCTGCATCCTCTCCAGCGCCTCGACGCGGGAGATCATCGGCCGCCTCCCATCAGTCGAGGAACTCGACCACTTGGGCGGCCGGCGCCCGCTCCGGCGTCGACTGCTCCTGGACCGGGTGGCCCAGATGCAGCAGGCCGACGAAGCGCTCGTCCGCGCCGACGCCCACGGCCTCGCGGCCCTCCACGGTGCGGAGAACCTCGGGCGTGCGCCAGTAGCCGGCCAGCCCGCGGGCGTGCGCGGCCAGCAGGA
>CAYZPZ010000164.1:0-4598 GCA_964480205.1 uncultured Conexibacteraceae bacterium | reverse complement strand
GCCGTCTCCATCTCGGCCTTGAGCTGGAAGGGGCGCTCCTCGAGCACGGGCACGCGCAGACGCTGCTCCTGGAGGATCACCCAGGTGGTGACCAGCCCGACCAGCAGCAGGCCGAGGATGGCTAGGAAGTCGCGCAGGTGGTCTTGGATCGCCTTGCGCATCAGCCACCCAGCCCCAGTACCTGCGCCGCTGTCTGCTCGACCAGCGGCAGCTGCTTCTTGGTCATGCCGAGCTCGGGGAGCCGCTCGAGGATCTTCTCGCGGAGCTCCGCTGCCTGCTCTTCCTCACCCGCGGCCTGGTGGGCCTGCATCTCCATCACGTCCTGCATCACCTCTAGGGCCTTGCGGTCCTGGGGCGAGGTCGAGTTCGCGGTGGAGGTCGAGCTCGCGCTGGACTCCTGGGCCCCCGAGACGTCCGCCACCGGGCTGCCGAGGTTCGGCGGCTCCTGGTTCTCGCAGGGATCGTTCGGATGGAAGGGGGTCTTTGCCGAGGACTGGATCGCGGGCTGGGCGCCCAGCAGCGGGAAGGTGAGGTTCCCGGCCAACGTGCCGATGTCGGCGTCCTGCGAGACCAGCGAGAACGTGTTCGGTCCGCCGGAGCCGAGCACCCGGAACCACTGGCCCTGGGCGTCGCCCGAGCGGCTCTCGCCGGAGACACCCGTGAGGCCGTAGCCGGTGAGCTTGAAGACGGGCTTGCTCTCGCCCGGGTTTGGCTCAAACGCGGGCACCTCGGTGTTGCCCCACGGGATGACCACGTTGGTGAAGCAGCTCGAGAGCGCGCGGCTCTCCTCGAGGAAGGGGAGGCTCGCCTTCGCCAGGCGGGCGAGGTCCGGGATGGTCGGCCGCAGGTCCTTCACCAGCCCGCGCAGCTCCCGCTTGGAGACGAGCTTGCGCATCTGGCGGATCCAGGGGTTGGCGAAGTCGAGCGCTCGGTTGGCCGCACGGGTGCCCGGCAGCGCCTCGCGGGCGAAGGCGCGGAGCTGCGGGAAGGCGTCGTTGAGCTTGGCCAGGGCGGGCCGGCCCTCGGAGAGCAGCCGCGGCAGCTCGGCGATCGCCAGCTCGAGCGACTCGCTCTCGGCGGCGAAGGACCCGGTGAAGATGCGGAAGTTGGTGACCAGATCCTTGAGCTGCTCCTGGTCGCGGTTGAGCGCCTCGAACACCGTGCCCAGGTTGCGGATGAAGCCGGCCAGATCGCCGGGCTGCTGACCGAGCAGGGCCTCGTTGACCTGGGCGGTCGAGCCGAAGGCCGCGGGAGAGGTGCGGAAGGTCTCGCGGAAGCCCTCGCCGCCGGAGCCCGGCTCGCAGCCGCCCTGCGGCGGGTTCTCGCCGCAGAGCGCGATGCCGAACTCCTTGAGGAAGATCTGCAGGTTGTCGCGCACCGGCGCCTGCAGCGAGGTCAGCACCTGGTCGAACTGAACCGAGATCGAGGTCTGCTCGAGCGGGATCACCGAGCCGCTGTCGAGCTCCTCGGCCTGCGGCGTACCGGGATGGACATCCACGAACAGGTTCCCCTCCAAGAAGAGGCGGGGACGCAGCTGCATGGTGGCGTCCTCCTTGATCGGGCGGCCCACCTCGTCGATCGCCATCGTGACCACCGCCGCGTCCGCGCCCTTGCCGTCCTCGTCGGTGAGGTGTTCGATCTCGGTGACCTTGCCGACGTCCACGCCGGAGACGCGCACCGGGCTGTCGGCGCGGATGCTCTGGGCGTCCGAGAAGACCGCCTTGAGGGTGTAGCCCTCGCCGGTGAACGGGATCGACTTGGTGAAGGCCAGGTAGAAGCCGAAAACGGTCAGCACGATCGCGATCAGCCCGATCTGGAAATTGGAGAGAAGCCGCTTGTCGCTGGGTCGAGCGATCATGGCGAGGCGAACTCCCTGATCCCGTTCTGCCGCAGGAAGAGGTCGGTCTTGCCGAAGGGGATCGCTCCCGGGACCTCCTCGGCGATGTTGTAGGGCCCGAAGGTCGGGTTCTCCGGCCCCTGGTTCTTGACGCGGTGGCTGCCCAGCGGGTAGCCGAACTGGCCGGCCTGGCAGTTGGGCGAGGACTCGGTGCCGCTCGGGCCGTAGGGGCTGCCGTGCAGGATCGGCTGGACGACGGTGTCGCTGTTGTCCTGCTCGATCTCCGGGAAGCCCGCGGCGGTGCCGGGGTTGGAGTCGGCGGGCAGCGGATCGAAGGCGCCGCCGACGATCGGATCGGGCGGCGGGGCGGGCGGGGGCGCGGTGACGTTGCCGCCCTTCGGACCAGCGAACGGGTTGAAGGGCGAGTAGGTGCCGTCGGACTGCCCGCCCGAGTTGTTGTTCATCGGGTTGCGCGGGAAGTGGTCAGGGGTGGTGCTGCCGGGAACACCGGGCGCGATCAGGCGCTCGGCCAGGCCGAACTGGTGGTCGCCCGAGAAGTGCTCGGGCAGGAACTGGAACCAGTAGTTCCAGAAGTTGCACACCGACTGGTAGGGGACCAGGAATCTCCCGGCGCTCTCGACGTCGTCGAAGAGGGTGCCCAGGCGCCTGATGCTCACCAGCGTCGAGGGCTCGTCGACGAGCTGCTCGAGTTCGCCCAGCGCCCCCTCGAGGTCGCGGTTCATCTGCACGGTGCGCGGCAGCGTGTTCGCGCCGATCCTGATCGCGTCGTTGAGCACCGGCAGCGAGATCCGCAGGTCACGAACGCCGGGGCGCAGCAGGCGCGAGAACTCGGCGAAGTCACGCAGGAACGGCCGCTGCACCGGCAGCGAGCGGATCCCGGTCTCCAGGGTGGGAACCCCTTCGGAGATCGTGTCCCTGAGCGCCTCCTCGTCCTCGGAGATCGCGGCGAAGGAGATCGCCGCGTGGGTGAAGAGCTGCGCCTGGTCCTCGGCCACGGGGGCGACGATTCGCGCCGCATCGGCCAGCTCGGGGAAGAACCGGGCCAGCTGGGTGGTGGGGTCGGCCAGCGCGCGGGAGACCGGCAGCAGGTTGGCGAACAGCGGGCTGAGCTGCTCGATCGCCTGGTTCAGGGAGCCGCCGCGCCCGGCGAAGCCGCTGCCGAAGCCCTCCAGCACGATCCGGCTGGACTCGCGGGTGGGGGTGTCGAAGGTGTTGCCGATGTCGTCGAACTCGGTCTGCTCGACCAGGCGCAGCTCCTCCTCGGTCTCAGGCAGCTCCAGGGTGCCGCCCTCGGGCAGGGGCTCACCGTCGCCGCGCTCGAGCTCCAGGTACTTGAGCCCGAACGAGGAGCGGTAGCGGACCCGGACGATCGAATCGTCCGGGAGCGGCTTGGCGCTCTCGTCAAGCTTCAGGTTGAGCTTGGCGACGGTGGTGGCGGTCGCCTCCGCGCCGCCGCTGCCCACATTGGTCGTGCAGGGCGACTGCTCGCCCTCGCCGAGCTGCACGGTCTCGATCGACTCGATCACGCCGACCCGGTTGCCGCCGATCCGCACCTCGTTGTTGGCCGCCGTCCGGGAGGCGTTGCACATCTCGGCCGAGACGCGGTAGACCGGGACGAAGGGCAGCCCCTGGTTGGCGTTGTAGGCGAGGAAGACGGCGACGATCACGATCAGGGTGGTGATCGCGCCGACCATGGTCGGCGATGCCGCCAGCGACGCCGCTCTGCCGCGGCCGCCCATCAGAGGGCCTCCGGATGTGTCGTGATCGCGATCATGGGCCGAAGAGGAAGTCGAGTAGGTCGGTGGCTGCGGCGCGGTCGCTGGAGCCCGTGCTGGAGCCGCTGCTGGCGCCGACGCCGAGCGCCTCGTTCAGGGCGTCGGGCAGCGGCGCGCCCTCGGGCAGACCGAGCTGCTCGCGCAGCTTGTCGAGGTCGATCGCGTCCGGGTTCTCCTCCAGCTCCTCGGCGAGCTCCTCGGCCTGCTCGTCTGTGAGCTGCTCGCCCTGCGGGGCCTGCTCGGTGCCGGCGCGAGCCGAGAAGGAAGCCGGCGCGTCGGCCGGATCGCAGATGCCGACCTCGGTGCTGCCGACGGCCACCGGCGGGCTGCAGATCTGGGATGGGTACTTGGGCAACGTGCTGGCGGGGTTGGAAGGATCGAACTGCGTGCGACCGCCGGCGCCGATCGTGCCGGGGGTGATGCCGGGCTGGTAGTCGCCCAGCGCGGCGACGCAGTGGGCTGCCTGGCGGATGTTCTGGGTGTTCGAGCCGTCTTCTCCGCCGAACAGTGGCGACTTCGGCCAGCCGCCGTGCTGGCCGTCGGGCGTGACGGGTCCGCCGGCGCTGAACTCGCCGCACTCGCCGCCCTCGCTGGCCGACCCCTCGCCGACGATCTGGATCGCCAGGCCGTGGCCGATGTGGTCGAAGAGGTTGAGCGAGAGGGTCTGGACGTAGGCGTAGTTGAGGAGGCCCTCGAGCCCGGTGTAGCCGGGGTTGCCCTGGCCGGTGCCGGCGCCGCAGGCAGCCTGGCTTCCGGTCAGCTGCGAGCCGATTCGATCCTCCAGCAGGCCCACGCGGCGATCGGCCTCGCCGGGCAGGTCGCGCAGATCGGTGCGCGCGTCGCAGTCCTCCTCGACCGCGGCCCGCGGGTCGTCGAGGCTCTCCAGGAACTGCGCCACCAGGTCGCCCGCCGGCTGCGCCTTCTGCGCGCTCGTGTTGAGCGCGGCGATCTCGTCCTGGGCCTTG
>CAYZPZ010000163.1:0-4603 GCA_964480205.1 uncultured Conexibacteraceae bacterium | reverse complement strand
GGCGGCGCCAGTCGCGGGCGCCGAAGAAGTCGGTGGCCCGGCGCAGCATTCGGCGCCGCTCGGGCGTGTACGGGAAGTAGAGCGGCTCACGCTTGCCGCCGAAGCGGCTGATCACCAGCGACTCGGGTCGCACGAACTTCTTGATCCCGTACTCGCCGTGGCGCCAGCCGATCCCTGAGTCCTTCCAGCCACCCATCGGCACGTCGCAGGCGAGAAAGCCGACCAGGACGTCGTTGATGTTGACCGTGCCCGCCTCCAGGCGGCGGGCGATCGCCTCGGCCTCCCTGCGCCTGCCGAAGACGGAGGCGGAGAGGCCGTAGCGGGTGTCGTTCGCCAGGCGGACTGCCTCCTCGGCGTCGCGCACCTTCATCACCCCGACCACGGGGCCGAAGCTCTCGTCGACCATCACCTTCATCGAGTGGTCCACGTCTGTGAGCACGGTGGGCGGATACCAGTCGCCCTCGCCGTCCAGGCGCTTGCCTCCGGTCAGCACCCTGGCCCCCTTGGCCCGGGCGTCGGCGACATGGTCCTCCACGATCTCGGCCTGGGGCGGAAAGGTGATCGCCCCCTGCTCGGACCCGTACTCGGGGCCGTCGGAGCCCTGTCGCAGCGATTCGACCTCCTCGGTGAGTCGCTGCACGAACTCGTCGTAGATCGGCTCCTCCACGTAGAGACGCTCGATCGAGATGCAGACTTGGCCGGCGTTGGCGAACGAGCCCCAGGCGGCCGCGTTCACGGCGCGCTCCAGATCGGCGCTGCGCAACACGATCATCGGGTCCTTGCCGCCGAGCTCAGCGCTGACCGGCGTCAGCGTCTCGGCCGCGCGTGCCAGCACCTTCTTCGCGGTGCGATCCGAGCCGGTGAATTGCACGAAGTCGGCCTCGTCGACCAGCGCCCCGCCGGTCTCGCCCATGCCGTTGACGACATCCAGTACGTCCGGGCCTCCGATCTCGCGCTTCCAGGCTTCGATGATTTCGCCCAGCGCCAGGGGCGTCACCTCCGAGGGCTTGATCACCACCGCGGCGCCCGCCTGCAGCGCCGGAATCGCGTCGCCCAGCGAGAGGATCAGCGGGAAGTTCCAGGGGCTGATCACGCCCACCACCGGATAGGGGCGGTAGGTGACCTTCAGCCTCTTCACCTTCATCAGCGGGGAGTGGGCGGGCACCCGCTCGTCGCCGATGAACTTGCGGGCCTTGCGACCGTAGAAGTTGGTGAGGTCGACCACATAGGGGACCTCCCCGGCGGCCTCGGCGCGGACCTTGCCGGTCTCGGCCTGCATGGCCTCCGCTATGGAATCTTGGTGGTCGAGCAGCCAGTCGCGCAGCTCGCCCAGCCAGCGGCGCCGGCCCTTGTTGCCGAGCGCCTCCCACTCGGGCTGGTTGGCGCGCACCCGGGCGACCACCTCGCGCACCCGCTCGGGACCGTCCACCGGCAGGCTGGTCAGCACCGAGCCGTCGGCCGGTCTGCGCACCTCGAAGCTCTCGGCGGCCCCCGCTCGCCCTGCGCTGCTCTCGGTGCCGGTCTCGATCGCCATGCTCAGCCTCCCGTCGCGATGGGCTGGTCCGCACAGACTCTACTGAGGGCCTGGCCAGCCAGCCAGTTCGAACCGCTCGGTGCTCGCGGATTCCGCATGCCGGGGCGGTTTGCGCGCTCGGTCCGACCGGTTGGCGAAAGACCGCGGCGGGATTTCCGACACCGGTCTAAGGGAAATCGGCCGACCCGTCCCTACCTTGGCCGCGTTCCGTAAAACGCGACCGCCGGGCCAGGGGCTGCGGCGGGCAAGGAGGGACTAGCGAAATGAGAAAGAGGCTGGGCATCGCGGCCGCCCTTGCGCTCGTGGCCTCCCTGGTCGTACCGGGGATGGCCTTTGCGCAGGCCGAGGTGCTCGAAACGGTGGAGGCGAAGGCGCTCGAGCTGGACATGGTCTGGGTCGGTCTGGCCACGATGCTCGTCTTCTTGATGCAGGCCGGGTTCATGTTCCTGGAGATCGGCTTCTCCAGGCAGAAGAACGTCGGCGCCGGGGTGGCGAAGGTGCTCGTCAACCTGGGGATCATCACGATCGCCTGGTGGGCGATCGGCTACGGCATCAACGGCCCGGGGAATGACATCTTCGGGACCAGCGGCTTCTTCTTCCACTTCGGTCAGACGATCGGCAGTGGCGCGGAGGCCTTCCAGGTCGCCGGCTCCGACGCGATGCTGATGCTCTACGGGCTGGCGTTCGCGGCGGTGTCGCTGGCGATCGTCTGGGGCACCACCCTGGAGCGGATCAAGTTCGGCGCCTACATCATCTACGCGGCCGTGTTCGGCGCGGTGATCTATCCGCTGATCGCGCACGGCGTGTGGGGCGGCGGACTGCTCGGCGACGTGGGCGGAAAGCCGGTGATGGACTTCGCGGGCTCCTCGGTGGTCCACCTCACCGGCGCGACCGGCGGCTTGGCGGCGCTGTTGCTGCTCGGGGCCCGCAAGGGCAAGTACGGGCCGCAGGGCAAGCCGAGGGCGATCCCCGGTCACTCGATGCCGCTGGTCGGCCTCGGCGTGATCATCCTCTGGATCGGCTGGTTCGGATTCAACGGAGGCTCGACCTTCGAGACGGCCGGCTCGTTCTTCGGGGAGGTCATGCTCAACACCCAGCTCGCGGCCGCTGCCGGAGTGATCGGTGCCTCGCTGACCATCTACTCGAAGACGAAGTCGCTGGACGTGGGCATGGCCGGGAACGGCGCGATCGCCGGGCTGGTCGGGATCACCGCCCCGGCCGGCTTCGTCGAGTACTGGGCGGCCCCGATCATCGGGCTCGTCGCAGGCGTGCTGGTCGTCTACGGCGTGCTGCTGATCGAGAAATTCCTCGACGACCCGGTCGGCGCGCTGTCCGCGCACGGTCTGGCCGGGATCTGGGGCACCGTCGCGGTCGGCGTCTTCGGCTCGCCGCGGCTGGTGCTCGGCGACGACGGCGCGGCGGCCGGCATCTGGTACGGCATCACCGACTCCGACGTCGCCTTCGGGCCGGCGCTGGGTCAGCTCGCCGTCCAGGGTGTTGCCGTCGCTTACACGTTCGGCGTCGTGCTGGTGCTGTCGCTGGCGACCTTCGCCCTGATCAAGGCGACGATCGGCCTGCGGGTGCCGGAGACCGACGAGGAGGCCGGACTGGACATCAGCACCCACGGGATGTATGGCTATCCCGAGGTGTTCATCCCGCAGGAGGAGTATCCGACGGGCGGCCGCGAGCCGCATGTGGCCGGTACTCCGGTGGCGGTCCCCGCAGAGACACCATCGAAGGCCTGAGGGGGTGAGCTAGCCAGATGAAGAAGATCGAGGCATACATCCGCCACGAGGCGTTCGAGCCGATCCGGGCCGAGCTGCTGGAGATGGGGTTTCCCTCCCTGTCGATCAGCGAGGTCAAGGGCTCCGGCCGCCAGAAGGGAGTGGTGGAGACCTATCGCGGCTCGACCCTGACGGTCAACGTCAGGCCGAAGATGAAGATCGAGTGCGTCGTCGAGGACAAGGACAAGGGCCTCGTCGTCGAGACGATCCTCAAGCACGCCCGCACGGGCGATGTCGGGGACGGCAAGATCTTCGTCCTGCCGGTCGAGGAGGCGGTTCGAATCCGGACCGGCGAGGAGGGCGAGACCGTGCTGCAGGCCCACGAGGGAGAGGAAATTCCCGCGTAGGCGCAGCTTCAAGGCGCGCGCCAAGGGGCCGGGGGCGGCGATCGCCGCCCCTGGCCGGCGCGCGTCAGGATCGAGTCATTCGATCCGCTTGCGGCGGGGGTCGATCCTGTAGATGGGGCCCGCGTATGTGAGTACGTGGATCCGCCCGGCACGGTCCTCGCCGAACGAGGTCACGCCCGGAAGCTTGAAGCGGAAGCTGCGCTCGCGGCCGGCCTTGGCGGGCTTGGGACGGAAGGCGAAGAGGCGCTTGCTGCAGAAGTCGCCGAACAGATAGCTGCCGAGGATCTCACGCCCCTTGATCCGCGACAGCCGGGGGTCGCGAACGACGTGGCCCCCGATCACCGAGCAGCGGCGCCCGTGCGGATAGACGTGGATCGGCTCCACCGTCCGATCGCGGGGCACCCCTCCCTTGAACCTGACCGTGCCCTCGAAGGCGGGCCAGCCGAAGTTGGCGCCCCGCGCCTTGCGCAGGGGCAGGACGTTGATCTCCTCGTAGCGGCGATCGCCGACATCGGCGATCGCGATCACATCGCCGGCGGGGCCGCGATCGAAGCTGAACCGCCAGGGGTTGCGCAGGCCATAGGCGAAGATCTCGTCCCGCCCCGGCCTGCCGACGAAGGGGTTGTCAGGGGGAACCCGGTAGGCGGCGCGCTTGCCCTTGCCCTTGGCGGGCGGCCTGGGCCGAGGGTCGATGCGCAGCAGCTTGCCAAGCAGCAGCCGCTTGTTCTGGGCGACGTCGTTGGGGTCCCCGGAGGGCCCACCGTCGCCTGAGCCGATGTAGAGGTGGCCGTCGGGCCCGAACAGCAGCAGCCCGCCGTGGTGCTTGGCGGTGGGTTGCGGAATGCGCAGGACCAGCCGCTCGCTGCCGGGAGCGGCGCGCGAAGGATCCTTGCGGGAGCGGCGGAACTCGGCCACGCGCAGGGCGTTGCGGTGATCGG
>CAYZPZ010000162.1:0-4633 GCA_964480205.1 uncultured Conexibacteraceae bacterium | reverse complement strand
CGCTGGGCGAGATGAACACCTCGATGACGATCAACGCCACCGCCGCCTGGTTGCTCGCGCTCTATGTCACCGTCGCCGAGGAGACCGGCGTCGAGACTGCCGCGCTCGCCGGGACCACCCAGAACGACATCATCAAGGAGTACCTCTCGCGCGGCACCTATGCCTTTCCCCCGGGGCCCTCGATGCGGCTAATCGCCGACACCGTCGCCTTCACGGTCAACGAGATCCCCAAGTGGAACCCGATCAACGTCTGCTCCTACCACCTCCAAGAGGCCGGCGCGAGCCCGGTGCAGGAGATCGCCTACGCCCTCTCCACGGCGATCGCCGTCCTCGACGAGGTCCAGGCCCGCGGCCAGGTCTCCGACGAGGACTTCCCCAGGGTCTTCGGGCGGATCTCCTTCTTCGTCAATGCCGGCGTCCGCTTCATCGAAGAGCACGCCAAGCTGCGCGCGATGGGGCAGCTGTGGGAGCGGATCGGCCGAGAGCGCTACGGCGTCACCGAACCCAAGTTCCTGCGCCTCCGCTACGGGGTGCAGGTCAACTCGCTCGGCCTGACCGAGGCCCAGCCGGAGAACAACGTGCCGCGGATCGTGCTCGAGGCGCTCGCGGTCACCCTCGGCCGCGACGCCCGGGCCCGCGCGATCCAGCTGCCCGCCTGGAACGAGGCCCTCGGGCTGCCGCGCCCCTGGGACCAACAGTGGAGCCTGCGCATCCAGCAGATCCTCGCCAACGAGACCGACCTGCTCGAGTACCCCGACATCTTCGAAGGCTCGAAGGTGATGGAGGGTCTGGTCGCCGAGCTGGCCGAGGGGGCGGACGCCGAGATGAAACAGGTGGCCGAGCACGGCGGCGCGGTGGAGGCGGTTCCCTACATGAAGGCGCAGCTGGTCTCATCGAACCGCGAGCGCGTCGCCAAGATCGAGCGCGGCGAGATCGTCGTCGTCGGTCAGAACAAGTTCGCCGAATCGGAGGATTCGCCCCTGACCACCGGAGAGGACGGCGGCATCCTCACCCCCGATCCTGAGGTCGAACGCGAGAGGATCGAGGCGCTCGAACAGTGGAAGGCCGAGCGCGACCAGGCCGCGGTCGACGCCGCCCTGGAGCAGCTCGCTGCGAGCGCCAGCGACGAGTCCGCCAACATCATGCCGGCCACGATCGAGGCCGCCAAGGCCGGGGCCACAACCGGGGAGTGGGCCGGGGTCCTACGCGATGCCTTCGGCGACTACCGCGCCCCCACCGGGGTCACCGGCGCCGCCCAGGACGCCGACGGCGAACTGCTGGAGGCGGCCCGGGCCGAGGTCAAGCAGGCCTCCGACGCTCTCGGCCGGCCGATCCGCATCCTGGTCGCCAAGCCGGGCCTGGACGGTCACTCCAACGGTGCGGAGCAGATCGCGGTTCGGGCCCGCGACGTCGGGATGGAGGTGGTCTACCAGGGGATCCGCCTCACCCCCGAGGAGATCTCCGCCTCGGCGGTGCAGGAGGACGTCGACGTAGTCGGCCTCTCGATCCTCTCGGGCTCGCACCGCGAGCTCGTGCCGCGCGTGGTCGAGCTGCTGCGCGGCGAGGGGGCCGAGATCCCCGTGGTGGTCGGAGGGATCATCCCCGCCGCCGACGCCGCCGCCATGCGCGAGGCGGGAGTGGAGCGGGTCTACACCCCCAAGGACTTCGAGATCAACCGGATCATGGGAGAGATCGCCGGGCTGGTCGCTGAGCGCAACCGCGCCGCGCAGCCGGCCTGACCCGGTGGCCCGGTGAACGAGAGCTTCACCGACGATCGCGCCGCCTGGCTGCGTTGCTACCGCTGCTGGGCGCGCGACCTCGAGGTTCAGTTGCATTACGACGCGATCCTCAAGGTCGACCCCGATACCGGCGAGCCCTCCGATCGGCTCGACGAGGTGCAGGAGGCCGTGGTGCAGTGCCTGCGCTGTCTGCACGACCAGCCCCATCTGACCGTCGCCGCCGACGAGCTGTCCGACAAGCCCCGGGTGGTCCCGGTCTCCGACCGCTGGGAGCGGATGGTCGCGGGCACCCCCTGGGTCGCCTCCTGCACCGTCACCGTCGACCAGGACCAGGTCGAGACCTGCTCGGGCGACGGTGCGGCCGAGTCGCTCACCTACGGCTCCTTCGGCGAGCAGGGCACGCGCGAGTTCTTCACCCACGTGCGCTTCCACAAGCACGACGAGGAGCGGATCATCGTCCACCTGCTGGTGGAGCTCTATGCGCGCTCTCCCGAGGAGGCGAGCGAGGTGCTGGAGCAGGCCTCGCGCGGGGTCCTGGAGATCACCTCCCTGGCCGAGGAATCACGGCCCCCGGCCCACGCGCCGGACGAGGCCCACTAGCCGGCCTGGCCGCGCCTCCCGGTTTGCCGCCGAGGCGCCTGGGGTAGCTCCCGGGACAGTCAGAGAGCTGACATAGCAGAAGAGCTGACATAGAAAGGACTCCTCATGCTCATCCTCGGAGTTGTGCTCTTGATTCTCGGCGCCCTGTTCGACATCGGGCTCCTTTACACGATCGGGGCGATCCTGGCGATCGTCGGCCTCGTGCTCTGGATCCTCGGCGCGGTCGGACGGCCGGTCGGCGGGCGCGCCCGCTACTACTGAGCCGAGCGCCGGAGGCGGGCGAGCTGCGCGGCGCAGTAGTCGTCGCGCAGTTCGCGGATCCCGGGCGTCTGCGTGGCGGCGATGCCGCGGGCCCACATCGCCGCGTTGGCCTCAATCTGGCGGGCGATCATCGCCCGCTGGGCCTCTGAGCGCGCCTGCACCAACCGCTCCGCGTTCCGCCACACCAGCTCGCGCCAGGTCCGTGCCAGCTCCAGGCCGCCGATGTTGTCGAGGGTGACCAGACGGGTGTTGGTGATCGAGATGGTCGGGTCGTAGCGCTCGCGGACCGCCTCGACCACCGGCTCGTAACCGCGATTCAGGGCTTCGTTCATCGCGTCGTGATCGGGCTTCCGCGAGTCGCCGTCCGGCTCGCGGACGCCGAGGGCGGCGATCACGAAGGGCATGTCGTTCTGGACGTGCGCGTTGATTCCGAGCAGCATCTCCTGCGCGCCGCTGATCTCCCCGCGCTCGGCCTGGTTGAAGGCGATTCGCCAGGCCGGGGCCACCGGCTCACCCTGCTCCCAATCGGCGATCTCGTCGAAGTAGAAGTTCGCGAACAGGGCATCCTCGGTGTAGAGGTAGTCGCGGTCGGCGACGATGTCGGGCTCGTCGTCGAGGAGCTGCCGGATCGCCTTGGTCAGCTCCAGGTAGGTGGTCGCGAAGACGCCGCGGTGATCGCAGCCGAGTCGGTCGCGAAGATTGCGCAGACGCCGGATCTGCCGGTCGATGCAGGCGATGGAGGGCCGCCGGCAGGTGGCCACCGGGCCGGGCTGGGGATCGGTCGCCGTCCCCGGGTGCGGCGGAAGCAGCGAGGTCCAGTTCGTATTCGGGGTGAGCAGCGTGTCGGCGCTCGCCTGTGAGGCGGAGCCCCCGGCGAGCAGCGAGAGGCAGACCGCAAGGGTGCAGAAACGCGCTCTCCGACCCATCCGAGGCCGGATCCTAGATCACCGCTGAGCGCCGGGCGCCGCTAGCCGGGGTTCTTGCGCGGCACCAGCACCGAGCGCTTGAACTCCGCCACCAGAGTTCCGTCCTGCTTGTAGGCGCGGGTGTGCACCCGGACCACACCTCGATCGGGCTTGGAGGCCGACGGCCGCACATCGAGCACCTCGGACTCGCAGAAAAGCGTGTCGCCGTGGAAGACCGGGGCGGGATGGCTGAGCTCCTCGGTGGCGAGGTTGGCGATCGCCTTGCCGGAGACGTCGCTGACCGACATGCCCAGGGCCAGCGAGTAGACCAGCGGGCCGACCACCACGTTGCGACCCTGCTGCGAGGAGGAGGCGTAGACGTCGTTCAGGTGCAGGGGATGGTGGTTCATGGTGATCAGGCAGAACAGATGGTCGTCGGACTCGGTCACGGTCTTCGCGGGCCAGTGCTTGTAGACCGCGCCGACCTCGAACTCCTCGAGGTAGCGCCCGTAGGGATGGGCGCCGGAGGCCTCGCGGCCCGCCTGGTCGGTGGTCAGCTCGTGCTTTTCGTCGCTCATCGGTTTCGCCGCTTCTCCTTCGAGGATTGGTCACGGACACCCCCCTGCTCCCGGCGCGGGATCGTACCCGCAGACGATCTAGCGGACCTTCTTCGTCCTCTGTCGCTGCTCGTGGCGCAGGATCACCTGGCCGATCAGCTTCTGGATGCTGGGGTCGCCCGTCACCCTGATCTGCCCGGCCTCGTAGGCGTCGCGGTAATGCTTCACCGCTCCTTCGGTCGCGAGCTGGTTGAAGGTCGACCGGGGGATCGCCACGGTCACCCGGGCGTCCTCGGTGGAGACGGACTTCGAGATCTCGGGCCCCGGCAGCGCCACCCGGAACATCTGCACGTCCCCTCGCCCCCGCAGCTCCAGCTCGAAGACGAGCTTCAGCTTGGCCAGGGCGGGCAACTCGGCCTGGAAGCGCTCGATCGCGGTCTTGATCAGCTCCTGGGTCGATCCCACTTAGATCTTGTGGCGCTCCAGCAGCTTCTTGCCGATAACCATGCGCTGGATCTCGGAGGTGCCCTCGCCGATCAGCAGCAGCGGCGCGTCGCGGTAGAGGCGCTCG
>CAYZPZ010000161.1:0-4645 GCA_964480205.1 uncultured Conexibacteraceae bacterium | reverse complement strand
CGCCGCCGATGCCCCGATCCACGTCTCCGGGCACGGCTCCCAGGAGGAGCTCAAGCTGATGCTCAACCTGACCAAGCCGCGCTACGTCTTCCCCTTCCACGGCGATCACAAGCGGCTGCGGCTGCACGCCGACCTGGCCGAGGCCGTCGGAATCGAGCGCGAGCGGATCTTCGTCGGGCGCAACGGGCTCACCCTGGAGATCGATGAGGCGGGTGCCTGCTTCACCGAGGACGTGCACGCCTCGATGATCTTCGTCGACGGCGTCACGGTCGGCGAGCCGGACGAGTTCGCCCTGCGCGACCGCCGCAAGCTCTCCGACGATGGCGTCTTCATCGTCGTCGCCACGGTCTCCAGCGACGACGGGTCACAGGTGGCCGGCCCGGAGGTCATCTTCCGCGGGGTCCCCTTCGCCGAGGAGGCCGACGGAATCCGCGAGGAGCTGCGCCAGGTCGTCACCGACACCCTCGCCGAGGCCGCCGAGGACGAGGTGCGGGAGGTCACGCTGCTCCAGCAGGACCTGCACGACGACATCGCGGAGTTCGTTCACGAGAAGCTCCGCCGCCGGCCGCTCGTGCTGCCCGTCGTGGTCGAGGTCTAGCGGCAGCCGACCCCGCGATCGGGACTACGCCTCGGCTGTCTGCGTCTCGTCCACACCGGAATCCAGGCGGCGATCGTGAGCGGACGCTGAAGGCAGATCGACCACGAACCCGGCTCCACCCAGCTCCGAGCGGCCGGCCTCCACACGGCCGCCGTGGGACTCGGCCACCGCCCTGACGATCGCCAGGCCCAGTCCGCTGCCGGCGCCGCCCGCGGTATCGGCGGGCCCCTCGCCGCGGACGAAGCGCTCGAAGATCTGATCGCCGAGCCCCTCAGGGATCCCGGGCCCGTCGTCGTTCACCTCGACCACCGCCCGGCCGTCCTCGCGGCGCACCGCCACCGCCACGGTGGCGTCCTGGGGGGTGTAGCGAACCGCGTTCTCCAGCAGGTTGCGCACCAGCCGCTGCAGTTCGTCGGGGTTGCCCTCGATCGGGACCGGCCCCGCCAGCTCGCCGCGCAGCTCGCGCCTGCCGGCCAGCGGCTCGATCTCGGCCAGGGCCTGTCCGGCGATCCGAGCCAGGTCGGTGCGGGTGCGCGCGGACCGCCGGCCGGCGTCAGCTCGCGCCAGCAGCGAGAGATCCGCCACCAGCCGCGACATTCGCCTCGCCGAATCCAGTGCGGAGTCGACCGCGTGGCGGTCCTCGCCGTCGAGGGAGGGTGCGAGCAGCTCCAGGTTGGCCTGGACGCTGGTCAGCGGCGTACGCAGCTCGTGCGAGGCATCGGCGACGAACTCGCGCTGGCGCTCGAAGGCGCGCTCGCGCTCCGCCCTGGCGGAATCGAGGGACTCGAGCATGCCGTCCATCGTCGTGGCCAGCTCGCCGACCTCATCCTCGGTGGCCGGCACCGGCATCCGCCGGGAGGGGTCTCGCGTGGTGGCGATCCGGCGGGCCAGCGCAGTCAGCGCGGCGATCGGGCGCATCGCCCGGTCGGCCACTGCCAGGCCCGCGAGCAGCGCGAGGATCGTTCCCCCCAGCACACCGGCGGCGAGGAACAACCAGACCCGGTTGACGCTGGCCTCGACATCCTCGTCGGGCTCCGCGTATTGGACGAAGGTGCGGATCCCGCCCGAGCGCTCGATTGGCTCGCTGGCCACTCGGAACGATCCGACCTCGGTGACTGGCCGCCTCGGCGGACCGAGATCGAGCGAGCGCTGGGTGGCCGCCAGCGGCGTTCCCTCCTCGTCGACGATCCGGATCACCGCGTCCTTCGCCATCGCCGAGTCGGGCAGGTTGGGGCTGGAGATCACCGCCCCGGCCACGGGATCGGAGGCCACCGTGATCTCGGAGGCAAGCGTGCCAGCCGCTCCCCGCAGCTCCTGGTCGAAGTCGTCGCGGATGCGATCGCCGACGAGGTTTCCGAGCACCAGCGCGAAGATGACCAGGATCAGCATGGTCAGCCCCGCGCAGGTGAGCGCGATCCGCCATCGGACCGGGATCCGCTCCAGCGGGACGATCCGGCTCATCGGCTTCAGCGTCGGCCGCCTCATCGTTCGGCCCTCAGCACGTAGCCCGCGCCACGCTTGGTGTGCAGGATGCGCGGCTCGCCGCCCGCCTCGAGCTTGCGGCGCACGTTGGAGATGAAGACGTCGATCGTGTTGGTCTGCTCGAACGGGTCATAGCCCCAGACGTCCTCGAGCAGGCGCTCGCGCGAGACCACCAGCTTCTGGTTGCGCGCCAGGTACTCGAGCAGCTCGAACTCGCGGTTGGTCAGCTCCAGATCGCGGTCGCCGCGCTTGACCTCGCGCGTGTCGGGGTTGAGCAGCAAATCGCCGACCACGACCGGGGCCGAGCCGCGCGGCGGGCGGCGGCGCAGCAGCGCACGGGTCCGGGCCAGCAGCTCCGCCTGCTCGAATGGCTTCGGCAGGTAGTCGTCGGCGCCCGTGTCGAGGCCCTCGACCCGGTCGGTGGTCTCGGTGCGCGCGGTCAGGATCAGCACCGGCACGTCGCTGTCCTTGCGGATCCGCCTCAGCACCTCGATCCCGTCCAGCCGGGGGAGGCCGAGGTCGAGCACGACCAGGTCGGGGGCGAAGCGCTCCGCGGCGAGCAGCGCCTGGACGCCGTCGCCGGCACTCTGCACCTCGTGACCCTCGGCGCGCAGCGAGCGTCGCAGCACGTCGGCGATCGCCTCGTCGTCCTCGACCACGAGCACGCGGGCGGTGGCTGTCGCCTGCTCGTTCACACGATCAAGGGTAGAGCCGCCCGACACGCCGGCCATGCGTTCTTGAGCTAACGCTTAGCTGCGAAAACGGCGCCTGCCCGGGCAGGGGAGCGCGCCGCCGCGTCGAAGCCTGGGCGGATGCTTGCAGACCGGATCTTCGGCGCGCCGGAGCGGGAGCCCCCGCCTCGGCGCAAGCGCCGTGCGCCGCGTGGCGGTGCCCGGCGGGGCTCCACCCGTGCCCGCGGCGGCCGCAGGGGCGCGCCCTCTGCCGAGGCTCGCCAGCGGCGCCTCGACCTGGTCGGGCTCGCCTCTCTGGCGCTCGCGGTCTATCTCGGCTACGTGCTGTATCTGGGCTGGAACGGGGGCACCGTCGGCGACGGCTCCGAGACCGCGCTCTCCTACGCGGTCGGCGCCGGGGAGCTGGTCGTGCCGATCGCGCTCGGGGTGCTGGGGATCGGCCTGATCCTGAAGCCGATCCTGCCCTCGCCGCGCTCGCTCGCCACCGGCGCCTTCGCCCTCGTCGCCGGGCTGCTGCTGGCCCTCGCCGCGCAGACCGCTGGGCTGGGCCCCGGCGGCGCCCGCCCAGGCCTGTTCGATCCCGGGTTCTTCGCCGATCACGGCGGGGCCCTCGGCGAGGTCCTCTACTGGGCCAGCACCACCCTGTTTCAGCGCCTCGGCGCGCACATCATCGCGGTGCTGCTGGTCGTGGCCGGTCTGCTTCTGATCACCGGACGCTCGGTCTCGGACATGATCGGCGCCGCCCGCAGGAGCGTGGAGCGCGCCCGCGACGGGGCAGGGCAGTTCGTGACGCTGATGCGTGACAGCCGCGGCCCGACCACCGACCCCGATCTGATCGACACCGACGCGGTCGACACCGACCCGGTGTTCGGGCCGCCCGAGCCGCTGGAGTCGGATCCGACCGTGCACCTGGCCGGCGAGCCGGAGGCGATCCCTGAGGCCGAGCCCATCGATGCCGAGGAGCCCGGCCCGGCCAACTTCGACGAGGCGGTCCGCGTCGCCGAAGCCGACGAGCCCGACACCGAGACGATCAGGGTTGTCAGGGCGAACGAACCCGAACCCGGCACGCCCGGAGGCGAAGCTGAGGACGTGCCGGTTGAGGATGGCGAAGCCGTCGACCTCACCCCGATGGGGGAGAAGCGCGGCATCACCGAGTCCGATGAGATCGACTACGAACCCCCGGTCGCCGAGCGGGTGCTCGAACAGGGCAAGCCCGACAAGGGCCCCGACGCCCGCGACCACGAGGCGATCGGCCGCACCCTGCTGGAGACCCTGGGGCACTTCGGGGTGGAGGCGAAGATCGTCGGCACCGTGGTGGGGCCGCACGTCAGCCGCTACGAGCTGCGGCTCGCTCCGGGCACCAAGGTCTCCAAGATCACCCAGCTTCGCGACGACCTCGCCTATGCACTCGCCTCCACCGACATCCGCATCCTCGCCCCGATTCCGGGCAAGCAGGCGGTGGGGGTGGAGGTACCCAACCAGCGACGTCGCCTGGTGCGGCTGGGCGACATCTACGGCGGGCGCCCAGCCGGGTCCTCGCCGCTGGTCGCCTGGCTGGGCAAGGACATCAGCGGTGCCTCAGTGTGGACGGATCTGCAGAAGATGCCCCACGCTCTGATCGCCGGCACCACGGGCTCGGGCAAGTCGGGCAGCGTCAACGCGATCCTCAGCTCGATCCTGCTGCACGCCTCGCCGAACGAGGTGCGGCTGGTACTGGTCGACCCCAAGCGGGTCGAGCTCAACCACTACGAGAGGATCCCTCACCTGCTCACGCCGGTGGTCACCTCACCTCGCCTGGCGGCCAACGTGCTGGCCAACCTGATCGCCGAGATGGAGAGCCGGTACGGGGTGATGGAGGAGGCGCGCGCCCGCA
>CAYZPZ010000160.1:0-4705 GCA_964480205.1 uncultured Conexibacteraceae bacterium | reverse complement strand
GTTGCCGCAAAGTCGGCCGCGCACGTGCTGGCCCGCGCCGATCGCGCGGCCAAGGACCGCTTCCTGGTCGATCTGGCGGAGCGCATCGAGGGTCGCTCGGCCGAGCTGCTGGAGGCGAATGCCGCCGACCTGGAGGCCGGCCGCGAGCAGAGCCTCAACGAGGCTTTGCTCGACCGGTTGGCGCTGACTGACGAGCGGGTCGCGGAGATGGCCAAGGGCGTGCGGGAGATCGCCGAGCTGGCCGATCCCGTTGGCGAGATCGTCGAGGAGTGGAGGCTTGAGAACGGGCTAGAGGTCCGCAAGCAGAGGGCGCCGCTGGGCGTGGTCGCGGTCGTCTACGAGGCGCGGCCGAACGTGACCATCGACGCTGCGGCGCTCTGCCTGAAGAGCGGCAACGCCGCCGTGCTGCGTGGCTCCAGTACCGCCGAGAGCTCGAACGCGGCGCTGGCCGCCTTGATCGACGAGGCGCTGGGGGCCGCGGATCTGCCCGAGGACGCCGTCTCGCTGCTCTCGGGCGGCGGGCGGGAGCAGCTCGGCGAGTTGGCGGCCCAGGAGGGCCTGGTGGACCTGATCATTCCGCGGGGCGGGGAGGGCCTGAAGCAGGCCCTGAAGGCGGTGGCCAAGGTGCCGGTGATGTATGCGGCGGCGGGCAACTGCCACGTCTACGTGCACGAGGACGCCGAGCTTGAGATGGCGGGCCGGATCGCCTACAACGCGAAGGTCCAGCGCCCCGGCGTCTGCAACGCCGCGGAGACCCTGCTTGTCCACGAGTCGGTCGCCGACCGGCTGCTGCCGCCCCTGCTGGCGCAGCTTCGCAACGCCGGGGTGGAGCTGGTCGGGGACGAGCGCGCCCGGGCCAACTCAGGCGAGGCTCCCGTGGACGAGGCGACGGCGGCCGACTGGGACACCGAGTACCACGGGCTGAAGATGGCGGTCGGCGTGGTGGATTCGCTGAGCGATGCGATCGAGCACGTCAATCGGCACGGCACCGGTCATTCGGACGCGATCGTCACCTCCTCGGATCAGGCCGCCGAGCTGTTCACCGAGAGCGTGGACTCCGCCGCCGTCTACGTCAACGCCTCCACCCGGTTCACCGACGGGTACGAGTTCGGGATGGGCGCCGAGATCGGCAACTCCACCCAGAAGCTGCACGCCCGCGGCCCGATCGGCCTGCGGGAGCTGACCACCACCAAGTACGTCGTCCGCGGCAGCGGACAGGTCAGGGAGTAGCGGATCGGCAGCGCGCTGGGCGTCCTCGGAGGGGCGTTCAACCCACCGCACCTGGGACATCTGCTGCTCGCCCAGGAGGCGCGCTGGCAGCTGGACCTGGATCAGGTGCTGCTGATGGTCACCGGCGAAGCGCCGCACAAGCGGATCGAATCCGATCCCGGCGCCGAGCTCAGGATTCAGATGGCAGAGCTGGCGGCGGGCGGTGAGCCCGGCGTGGAGGCCTCGCCGCTCGAGGTCGAGCGGGAGGGGCCCTCCTACACCTTCCGGACGCTCGAGCTGCTGGCCGAGCGCGAGCCGGAGCGCGAGCTGTGGTTCGTGCTGGGTGCCGACATGGCGGCGAGCCTGGCGAGCTGGAAGCGGCCCGATCGGGTGGTGGAGCTGGCCAGGATGGGAGTGGTGGCGCGGGCGGATGTGGGCATGGACGGGGTGCGCGACGCGCTGGAGCGTTTCGGTGCCGCCGGTCGAGCCGAGATAATCGATATGCCCCTTTGCGGAGTGTCGTCGACATTGATCAGGGAGCGGGCCGCGACGGGCCGGCCGCTGCGGCATCTGGTCCCGGACCCGGTGGCGGAGCTGATCGAGCAGAGGGGCCTGTACCGGTGAGCGCCGGCCGGGAAAAGGGCGGTGCGGGGGAATCCGAGGTGCTGGCGCGCCGGGTGGCCGCGGTCGCGGATGCCAAGGGGGCGAGCGATCTGGTCACGCTCGACGTACGGCCGCTGGTCGGCTACACCGACTTCCTGGTGATCGCCACGGCGCGCAACGAGCGCCAGGCGAAGGCGATCCACGACGAGGTGCACGCGCGGATGAAGAAGGACGGCCGGCTGCCGGCCAGGGTGGAGGGGGAGCGGGAGGCGGAGTGGATCCTGATCGACTACCTCGACTGCGTGCTGCACGTGTTCACGCCGCAGACCAGGGAGCGCTACCGGCTGGAGACCCTGTGGGGCGAGGCCGAGCGGCTCGAGCTGGATTCCGAGCGCGGCGCCGCGTAGGCGCCTTCTCCGCTCCAGAGCGCGAAATCGCGTCGAGCGCGGGATACGTCCGCGGGCGCGCCTAGGCTGCCCTCCGTGCCTCGGGAACGGTTTCGGCGCATGCTCGTCGGTGGTTTCGACCCTGCCCAGGTGCGGGCGGCGATCGACGAGCGCGACGAGCGCGTCAGGCAGCTGGAGCGGGAGGCGAAGCACCTCGCCGAGCGGGTCATCGACGCCGAGCGGCGGCTGCGCGCGGCGGGGATGGGAGGGGCGGACGCGGCGCCGGGACCGATCGGCGCCTTCAGTCGGCGGCTGGAGGAGATCCACGAGCAGGCGCGCCGGCAGGCGACCCGGATCCGGATGAGCGCGCTGGAGGACGCGGTCCAGATCAGCGAGCGGATCTCGGAGCTGTCCAAGCTGCGCGACGAGCTGGGAGCGAAGGTGAGCGAGCTGGCGGGGCTGGCGGGGATCAAGCTGGGTGGGGGCGACGAGCGGCCGGCGGTGGGCACCGAGCCCGCCGGTGCCGCGATCGACGGCGTCTACAGCGGGGCGGTGGACGTGGAGTTCGGCCCGCTCAGGGACTTCGCCCAGCTCAGCCTCTTCCAGGACGCCGCCGCCGGCATCGAGGGCGCCTCCGGCATCAAGGTGACGCGCGTTTCGGGAGGCCGCGCCACGGTCTCGATGAACCTCAGCGACCCCGTGGAACTGCTGCGCGAGCTCGAGGAGCGCGCCCCCTTCGAGTTCAAGGTTCGCGACACCCGCGGCGACGGCATCGTCCTCGACCTGGACGACGCCGACGGCGAGGGCCGCCAGGCGGCGTAGCCCTCCTCGCACAAGTCACAGACTCGTCACTTTGCAAGCGCCATCAGTTCTGCGGTGATCTCGACATGGTCTACCTGCTACCGCCTGCGCTCATCGCACGGCGCAGCGCGTTGCACCTGCGCCTGAGGCCTCTGCAGAACGGCCAGCGCACCGCGGTAAACTGGGCGGCTGATTACGAACCCCCTGGGGCTATAGCTCAGTCGGGAGAGCGCTTGCGTGGCACGCAAGAGGTCGCCGGTTCGAGTCCGGCTAGCTCCACTCCTCAGTCCTGCTGCCTTGCAGCAGGAGCTTGAGGAGCCAGCGAAGGTCGGCTGAGGAACACAGCTTCGCTTTGATGGTCAGGGCGCCGCCGTGAACAGGCGCCACTCGTCCGGGATGCCCTTCAAGCGCTGCGCGCCCCGGTCCGCGAACTCGATCCCCGACCCGGCCACCAGGTCCTTGACCGTGCTCGTCACCAGCACCTCCCCGGCGTCGGCCAATGCACCAACCCGCGCCGCGATGTGGACCCCGATCCCCCCGACGTCGCCGTCGATCAACTCGACCTCCCCGGTGTGCAGCCCTACCCGCACCTCCAGGTCGCCGCCGGCCTGCGCGATCGCCCGCCCGCAGCGGATCGCCCTCGCGGGCCCATCGAAGGTGGCCAGGTACCCATCGCCAAGCGTCTTCACCTCCCGCCCCCGGAACCGCTCCAGTTCCTTGCGCACCTCCGCCTGATGTCCGGCCAGAAGCTGGCGCCAGCGCGCGTCGCCCACCTCGGCGGCCCGCTCGGTGGACCCCACCAGGTCCGTGAACATCACCGTCGCCAGCACTCGGTCCGGCTCCGGCACCGTACGCGTCCCGGTCAGGAACTCCTCCACCTCCCCGAGCACCGCCTCGGCGTCGCCTGCCCAGGGCAGGTGATCGATCCCCGGCAGCTCCACATAGCGTGCATCCGGGAGCTGCTCAGCCAACTCCCTGCCCGCCCGCCAGTTGACGACCCTGTCCCCGCGCCGGTGCACCACCAAGGTCGGAACCCGAATCGTCGGCAGCACGTCCCGCACGTCAATGTCCAGAAACATCTCGAAGAGCCGCCCGACCATCGCCGGGCTCGCCGAGGTCCGCTCCATCCGCGCAACGAACTCCACCGCCTCCGGATCGCCCGCCATGCTCGGCGCGAACAGCTCCATGATCCCCTCCGGCTCCCGCCCCCAGTACGGCTCGATGAACTCGGCGGCCGATTCCCGCAGGGCGTCGGCGGGCGGCGCCCAGGGATAGTCCGGCGCCTCTGTGGTTCTCCCCATCGCCCCGTGCAGGACCAGCGCCTCCACCCGCTCCGGGTCGGTCGCCGCGAACAGCGCGCTCATCGGCCCGCCCTCGGAGATCCCGAACATCGCCGCCCGCTCGCTTCCCGCCGCGTCCATCACCGCCCGCACGTCGTCGATTCGCTGCTCCAGCGTCGGCACCTCCGCCACCGGGTCCGAGAGCCCGGTCCCGCGCTTGTCGAACAGGATCAACCGCGAGAAAGAGGCCAGCCGCTCGAAGAAGCGCGCCATCTGGGGCGACTCCCACTGCAACTCGACGTGCGTGGCGAAGCCGGGGACCACCACCAGGTCCCGCGGCCCCTCGCCCAGGACCTGGTAGGCGATCGAGAGGTCGCCCAACTTCGCGTACTCGGTGGCTGGCCCGGCCAACGACGCCAGACTAAG
>CAYZPZ010000159.1:0-4758 GCA_964480205.1 uncultured Conexibacteraceae bacterium | reverse complement strand
CGTCGAGCAGGCGCTCGCCGCCGGCGTCGGCTTCGTCAACTGCCTGCCGGTCTTTATCGCGCGCGAGGACTACTGGGACACCCGCTTCGAGGAGGCCGGGTTGCCGATCATCGGCGACGACATCAAGTCCCAGGTCGGCACCACCATCGTCCATCGGCAGCTGGCCAGGTTGTTCGCCGAGCGCGGCGTGCGCATGGAGCGCACCAGCCAGCTCAACGTCGGCGGCAACATGGACTTCTACAACATGCTCGAGCGCGAGCGGCTGGAGTCGAAGAAGATCTCCAAGACGAACGCGGTCACCTCGATCATGGATCACGAGCTGCCCGCCGACGACGTCTACATCGGCCCCTCGGACTACGTGCCTTGGCTGACCGACCGCAAGTGGGCCCACATCCGGGTGGAGGGCAAGTCCTTCGGCGACGTGCCGCTCAATGTCGAGCTCAAGCTCGAGGTCTGGGACTCGCCGAACTCGGCCGGGATCGTGATCGACGCCGTCCGGATCGTGAAGCTGGCGCTGAACCACGGAGTCGCCGGCCAGCTCGACGGTCCCTCCAGCTACCTGATGAAGTCGCCGCACAACCAGCGGCCCGATCCAGTTGCCCGCGAGATGACCGAGGAGTTCATCGACCAGCACGCGCGGCAGCGGGGGCTGTCGAAGGGCAAGAAGGGCAAGGCGAAGGCGAAGGCGAAGTAGCTGGGCGTTCGCCGGCAGCGGACACCGGCTGCGCTGCGCAGTGAAACTGACTTGCTCGCCGGTGTCCGCCGCCGGCCCACCGAGGATGTCGCATGCGCATCGCTGTGAAGCGGACTGGCTCGCCGGTATCCGCCGCCGGCCTACCGATCGGCACGGCGCTCCCACGGCCGACTCCTCTGCCCCCAGCCCCCGCCAGTAACCTCGCGTAGTGGCTGCAGACGGTCTTGCGATCGCGCAGGTGAGCCCCCATGCCTGGGGGTCGCGGGAGGAGATCTCCGAATACGTCGAGCGGACCTCCGAGCGGCTGGCGCGGCGGGGGCACCGGGTGATCGTCGCCGCGCCGTCCGATTCGCGGACGGCGATCCGGGACTCGCGCCGGGCGATCAGGGCGGCGCGCGACGAGCCTGAATCGCTGTTCGCGGGCGACAATCCGCGCCTGTTGGCGGTGGGCCAGCGGCTGCCGCTGCCCAGCGGCCCGCGCCGCCGGCCCGCTCCCATCCCCCTCGACGTCAGCCGGTCGCTGGAGCAGCTGCTGGGCGCGGTGCCGTTTGATGTCGTCCACGTGCACGAGCCGTTCGCGCCGAGCCCCGGCTCGGCGGCGCTGCGCCATTCCCTCTCGCTCAACGTCGCAACCTTCCACGAGCCGGCCGAGCGCGTGCTCTCCACCCAGGTCGCGCGCATGCTGGTCGAGATGTTCTTCGGGCGAATCGACGCGAGAGTCGCCACCAACGACGCGACGGGCGAGATGCTCGAGCGCTTCTTCCCCGGGCCGTACGAGGTGATACGCCCGGGAGCTGACACCGCGGAGCCGGCGCTGCCGTCGCCGCCGGAGGGACGGATCCGGATCGTGCATTCGGCCGAGGAGGAGCGGGGCGCCCTGCGCCTCTTCCTGCGTGCGCTGCGGCGGCTGCCCGACGAGTTGGACTGGGAGGGCGTGATCTGGTTCGACGGGCCGGCTGACCCGCTGGCACGGGTCAGCCGGCGCCTGCGCGAGCGTCTGCGCCTGGTCCGACCGGCGGACGGGACGCCGCCCGAGTTCATCGCCGGAGCGCAGATCGTCTGTCTGGCCTCGGGCGGGGTGCGGACCGCCCCCAGCGTGGCGCGGGAGGCGCTCGCCGCGGGCGCCGTCCCAATCGCCTCCGATCTGGAGCTCTACCGCGAGCTGCTCGGCGAGGGCGAGCGGGGCCTTCTCTTTCCCGCCGGGGACGCGCAGACCCTGGCCGCGCAGATCGAGCGGATCTCCGGCGACCGGGCGCTGCGGCGGCGACTGCGCTCGCAGGCTCGCCACGGCGGCGAGGGCCGCGACTGGGACGAGGTCACCGACGAGATCGAGTCCGTCTACCGGCGCCTGGTCGCGCGGCGTCGCGACCCCGCCGGGAACGCGGCGGTGCGCTCGAGCCTCGCTGACCGCGGCCACATCCACTGCGACCTGCACATGCACACCGACCACTCCCCCGACTGCGCGACCCCGGTTGAGCTGCTGCTGGAGACCGCCAAGCAGCGCGGCCTGGGCGCGATCGCGATCACCGACCACAACGAGATCTCCGGCGCGCTGGAGGCGCGGGAGCTGGCCGAGCGCATCGGCGGGATCAAAGTGATCGTCGCGGAGGAGGTGAAGACCGCGCACGAGGGCGAGGTGATCGGGCTGTTCTTGGAGCAGAAGATCGAGAGGGGGATGTCGCTGGCCGAGACGATCGCCGAGATCCGCCGGCAGGGCGGCCTGGTCTACGTCCCCCATCCGTTTGATCGGCTGCACTCGGTCCCCGACTACGAGCACCTGCTCAAGGTGGTCGAGGAGATCGACATCCTCGAGGTGTTCAACCCGCGGATCGCGCTCTCCTCGTTCAACGAGGAGGCGGTGCGCTTCGCGCGCAAGTACGGGATCGTCCCCGGGGCGGGATCCGACAGCCACGTGGCACAGGGTCTGGGCAGCGTCAAGATCAGGCTGCGGGACTTCGACGGGCCCGAGGAGTTCCTGGAGTCGATGCGCGACGCCGACATCGTGCGCAAGCGCAAGAACCTGGTCTACGTGCAGGCGCTGAAGTTCCTGCAGACGACCGGCGGGCGAGGAGGCCGGTCGCTGGCCGGCCGCGATGGCCGCGCGGGCGGGAGTCGCGCGGCGAGCAAGAGTTGATGCACCCGCAGGGGGCGCCGCGGGGGCCGAAGAAGGAGACGGGCGCCGTGTCGCCGCCGACCACCGACGACGAGATCCGCGAGAAATATCTGGAGCGGGCGATTCGCGAGCTCAACGACCTGGGCCGCGAACTCGCCGCCTGCCAGAGCTGCCCGCGGTGGAACGTGATGCCAGTGCAGGGGTCAGGCCATCCTCAGGCCGACATCTTCATGCTCAAGCAGGCCGCGACACCGGCCGAGATCGAGGAGGGGGTGGCCTTCTACGGGCGCGCCGGCAACGCCCTGATGAAGAGCTTCAAGCGGCTCTCGGTCGACCCGATCGTCGTCTTCGGCACCCTCTGCGTGAAGTGCCCGCTGGCAGACCCCGAGCGTGCGGCCGAGCCCTGCGTCGAGCGCGTTGCCGAGGAGATCGCGATCGTGCAGCCGCGGATCGTGGTGGTGATGGGATCCGACGCGCTGGACACGCTCAACGGGCTGGAGCTGCCGCTGGCCGAGGAGATCTCAGCGCGCGAGGGCGAGATCCAGCAACTGACGCCGACGATCGACGCCCTCTACGTCCCCGACATCGACGAATCGCTCGATGAGCAGGGCGCCAAGCAGCACTTCTGGTCTTCCTTCCGGGCGCTGGGCGACTGGTACGACCAGCTGCCGCCGTACTAGGCGGCCCGAGCGGGCGCAAGGTTGCGGGCGCTCGCCGGTCGCCGCGAATAGACTGGCGCCCATGGCCCTCGAGGAGCGAACCATCGAGCAGCTCCCGAACCACTGCCAGAACTGCGGCACGAAGCTGACCGACGCCGAGAAGGAGGCCGCGCTGACGGAGGGCACGGCGAGCGGTCGGGTGCTCTGCTCCACCTGCGCCAACGAGATCCTGCCGCTGGAGGAGGACGAGGAAGCCGGGGCGCCCCCGGCCTAGTCGCTCGGAGCTGCAGCCTCGGCGAGGGCCCCCATGTCCTCGATCGTGGCGCTGGCCAGGCCGCGGACCACCACCGTGTCCAGGGCGCGGTAGCGGGCCAGCTCGGTCTGGGCCTCTCCGGTCTCCTGCGCGGCGACGCCGACCGTCCCCTCGGGCTCGCCGAGCCGGTCGAAGTGGTCTCGATATCCCTTGTGCAGGTCGCGGTAGAAGACCTCCTCCTTGGCCAGGCGCTGCTCGGCATCGACACCGACCGCGGTCCGGACGTATCCGAAGACCGGGGGAGTCTCCCTGCCCGCGTCCGCAGCTCCCTCCTCCACCCGCCGCCGGGCCTCGGCGGCGAACTCGGGGGTCATCCAGTTGAAGAAGACGCCGTCGTAGGAGCCCCCGCCCAGCGCGCACATCTTCGGACCCATCGCCGCCAGCACCAGCCGGATCCCGGGTAGAGCATCCCGCAGGACCGGCAGCGCCTCGCGCATCGTGGTCAGGGGCTTCTCCGTGAAGCCGGCGCCCACCCCCAGCCAGAGCCGCCCGCGGTCCAGGCCGAGCCGCTCGATGTCGGCGGCGATCTCCTCGGGCCCGTGACGGTCGAGGGCGATCACCGCCACCCCCAGATCGGTTCGCTCGGCGCCGCGCGCGAACTCGGCCAGCGTCTCCAGCCCCTTGGCGCCGGGGTGGTCGTTCGACCAGACCGAGTCGTAGCCGAGCTCCTGGCAGCGCGCCGCGAGCGGCGAGGCGACCTCCGCGTCCAGGCCGGCGGCGACTCCGAACCCTCGGCTCATCGCTCCAGCAGTGCGACCGACTCGATGTGCGGGGTCTGGGGGAACATGTCCACGGGTCGCACCCGGCGCAGCCTATAGCCGGTCTCGACCAGCTGGCCGGCGTTCGGGGCGAGCGTGGTCGGGTTGCAGGAGACGTAGACGATCCGGGGCGCCTCGCACTCGATCAGTCGCCGCACGACCTTGGCCGACAGCCCGGCGCGCGGAGGATCGACCACGATGACGTCGGGACGCCCCGCCTC
>CAYZPZ010000158.1:1263-4789 GCA_964480205.1 uncultured Conexibacteraceae bacterium | reverse complement strand
GCTGATCCGCGACTCCAAGGGCAGGGCGCTGCACCCGCTCAGCGTCGCCGGGATCGTGGCCGGCGCGGTTGTCCTCTACGGCACGGGCCTGCTGATCTCCGTATGAGCGCGGGCGCCCACAACGCCCACCCTGAGCGGCGGACCGCCGAGGGCCCGGAGAACTACGCCAAGGCGATCTACCAGCTGCAGGAGTCCGGGGATCGATCGGTCAGTACCGGCGCCGTCGCCGAGCGCCTCGGTGTGACCGCCGCCTCGGCGTCGGCGATGCTGAAGCGCCTCGGGGCCGACGGGCTGGTCGAGCACACGCCCTACCACGGGGTGCGCCTCACCTGGCGGGGGGAACAGGTGGCGCTCGAGGTGATTCGCCACCACCGGCTGCTCGAGCTGTTTCTGGCCGAGGTCCTGGAGATGCCCTGGGATCGGGTGCACGCCGAGGCCGAGGTGCTCGAGCACCACATCTCCGAGGAGCTCGAGGAGCGGATCGCCGCGAAGCTCGGGGAGCCCGCCCGCGATCCGCACGGCGATCCGATCCCCAGCCGTGAGCTGGACCTCGCCAGCGACGAGTCTGTGCCGCTCTCGGAGCTGAGCCCGGGCCAATCGGGGGTCTTCGTCAGGATCTCCGATCGCGACGGCGAGATGCTCCGCTATCTGGACGCCCGGGGAATCCGGCCCGGCGCGCGGGTGCGGGTTCGCTCCCGCGAGCCGTTTCAGGGGCCGTTGTCGGTCGAGGTCGGCGGCGAACGCCATGCCCTCGGCGGCGAGCTGATCGAGCGGATGCGGATCGGCGAGGTCTCCGAGTAGGCTTCGGCCGTGGCCCTCGCCGACGAGTTCACGGGCATCGTCGAGTCGCTGCCCGACGACTGGACGGATCTGGAGCTCGATCTGCGGATCGCCGACGCGGGGCGCTACGTCGACGCCGCGGTGATGCTCTCGCAGGTCAACGCGCAGCCCTACTCCCGGGCCGACTGGGACTGGCGGATCAATGTCGCCAATCATTTCGGCAAGGCCGCCGCCGCCGAAACCGTGGCCGGCATTCTCACCAAGCTCGACCGCGAGGGGATCGGCGGGGAGCTGAGGGTCCGCGACGCCCGCCAGGGCCGCGCCGAGGAGGTTCAGATGTGGGGGAGACCAGAGAGCGTGCGGCGCGAGTTTCGTCAGCGGCGCAGCCTCTGAGCGGCTTGGCCCGCGTCGCGGCAGTCGTCTCCGACCTGATGCTGGCCAGCCGGGTCACCACCGCGTTGAGCGCCGCGGGCCATCGGGTCTCACAGGAGTCGGTCCTCCCGGCCGAGCTAGACGGCTTCGATCTGATCGTGGCCGACCTGGACACCACCGACCCCGACCGGCTGGCGGAGACCGGCACCCCGGTGCTCGCCTTTTACCGCCACACCGATACCGAGACGAAGGCGCGAGCCGACGCGGCGGGCGTGGCGCTGACAGTGCCGCGCTCGCGGCTGGTTCGCGAGCTCCCCGAGCTCGCCGCCCGCCTGCTCGACTAGAGATGCCTAGGGACAGCTGGGGTCCGGTGGGAAGCCCGAGGAGACGATCCGCCTGATCTCCGGACCGGTACGCAACACGCCGCGCGACTGGGCCCACTCGACCCAGGCCAGCGCGCTCCGCGCGTTCAGGGTGGGGCTCGCCCGCTCGCCCCGTCCGAAGGCGGCGGCCTGGTTGAGCGCCCGCAGCTGCGCCTCCTGCTCGTCGGGGTCAAGCCCGGAGGCGGCATCCAGCAGCGGCCGCAGCGCTCGACTCGGCTCCGCCTCGAGCCGCTCGTAGCCCCGCCCCAGGCCCTCGAGCAGCCCGCAGGCGCGCTCCGGGTCCGCCTCCCAGTCGTCGGCGCGCGTCGCCAAGACCAACTCGGGGTAGCGCGGAGCGCCGAGCTCGTCGACCCGGAACTCGCGGATCGGGACCCCGCGGCGCCGCAGCTCAACCCCCTCCGCGTTCCAGAAGGCGGTTGCGGCGTCGACCTTGCCCGCCGCCAGCAGCGCCACCGACTGAAAGCCGATCGTCTGGCGCTCGACCTCGTCGGGGTCGACGCCGCCCTCGGCCAGGACCGTGTCGAGGACAGCGTCGTCGGAGGGCACGCCGGTGACCCCGACCGTTCTCCCGCGCAGATCGGCGGGGCTTCGCGTCTGCTCGCGGTCGGCTGCGATCACCGCGGCGAGCGGGCGCTGGACGAGCGCGCCGAAGGCGACAATCTCGAGACCGCGCTGGCGGGCGATGCCGAAGTCGTTGATGTCGAGGATCGCGAAGTCGGCGCGGCCGGCCTCGAGCAGCCGGGCGCCGTCGGCGCTGCTCGAGGGCTCGCGGATCTCGAGCTCGATTCCCTGCTCGGCGAAGGCGTCCGCGGCTCGGGCCGCGTAGAGGGGGGCGTGCACCGCATTCGGCTGGAAGTCCAGAACGAGGCTCGCGCCCTCCGGCGCGCCCGGTTCAGCGCCGTCCCCGCAGCCCGCCACAGCGACGCCGCCGAGGACGGCCGCCAGCAGCGCGGCGACCCGTCGCATTTGCGGCGAGGCTACCTAAGGCCCTCCTAAGACGTCACCGCGTGGCTCCACGGCGCCGCGGGGATTCTGGTTAGACTGGCGCCGCCTCGCCGCAAGCTTGGAAACCGACTGAGGAGGAGGTCGCTGCACCGTGCAAGACCGAGGTCTCGCCGCCTACATCGCAGAGCTGGTCGGAACGCTGTTCCTGGTCTTCTTCATCACCAGCGTCGTCGTCCTCTACGTCGCCGCGGGGCAGAACGCGACCTTCGGCTCGGACTTCGCGGTGGTCGGGCTCACGCACGCCTTCGTCCTCTTCGTGCTGATCGCCAGCGTCGGCATTGCCAGCGGCGGGCACTTCAACCCGGCGGTCACCACGGCCTTCATCGCCCTGCGGCGGATCGACCCGATCGACGGACTGGTCTACATCCTGGCCCAGCTCTCCGGCGGTGTGCTCGGCGCGCTGCTGACCAAGGGCCTGCTGCTGGACGAAGGCCGCGCGTCCGACTACGGCACGCCCCAGGTGAGCGACCTGCTCGGCGGCGCCCTCCAGGGCGCGAGCGTCGAGGCCCTCGGCACCTTCGTGCTGGTCCTGACCGTGCTCGCGGTGGCGCTGAACCCGAGCGCCCGCCGCCACTGGGCGCCGCTCTCGATCGGCGCCGCGTTGGGCTTCATCGTCATGGTCCTCGGCCCGCTCACAGGCGCGTCCGTCAACCCGGCGCGCTGGTTCGGGCCCGCCCTGGTCGGCAACGAGTTCGGCGACGCCTGGCTGTACGTGATCGCTCCGCTGGTCGGGGCGGCGGCGGCCGCGGCGATCTACCGGTTCGTGATCGAGCCGGCGAGCGGTCCCGCGCAGGAGTTGGCCGACGAGGTCGCGCCGCGCGGCCCCGCACCGCCCGCCGGGGAGTCCCCGCCGCTTCGCCAGGAGCAGGGTCCCGGCGGCCCCCCCGGCCCGGGTAGCACCGGTGGCGGTCAGGGCGGCCCGCCCCCGGGCGGCAGCCCACCGCCCCCGTCCAACCCGCCCGGCGGGATCGTCGGCAGCTAGCGAC
>CAYZPZ010000158.1:0-1163 GCA_964480205.1 uncultured Conexibacteraceae bacterium | reverse complement strand
TAGCGACTTACGCGGGGCGGGCGCAGGTGGTCGCGCCTGATGGCGAAGCCGTCGTGCGCTAGGTTCGGCGCGATGCAGCGCGTCACGTTCTCGCGGAACTACACGCTGTCCCTCTCGCGGACCTGCCAGTGCCACTGCAAGTACTGCGCTTTCGCGACACATCGGGCCCACATCCACCCCCCCGAGGAGGTCGAGCACCGGCTTGACGAGGCGGTGCGCCGCAATGCCAAGGAGCTACTGGTTCTGACCGGCGAGCGGCCCGAGGTCAATCCGGTGGTGGCCGAGCGGCTGCGCTCCTGGGGGCACGAGGACTTCACCTCGTACGTACGCTGGGTCTGCGAGCGGGCGCTGGAGCGGGGGATCCTCCCGCACACCAACCTCGGGGTGCTCTCCCCCGAGGACCTGACGCGGCTGCGCGAGGTGACCGCGTCCCAGGGTCTGATGCTGGAATCGATCTCCGAGCGACTGATGGACACCGTGCACGCCGGCTCGCCCACCAAGCACCCCGCGCGGCGGCTGAAGACGATCGAGGCCGCCGGCGAGCTGCGCATCCCGTTCACCAGCGGCATCCTGGTGGGGATCGGCGAGACCGAGCCAGAGCGGGTGGCCTCGCTGGAGGCGCTGGCCGAGGTCCACGGCCGCCACGGGCATCTGCAGGAGGTGATCCTCCAGAACTTCGTCCCGCATCCCCGCTATTACGACCAGGAGGTTGCCGAGATCGCCGACGACGCGGCGAGAGCACGGTGGGGGACGGGGATCACCAACGGGGAGCCGCTTTCGCTCCCGGAGTGGGCCTCCCCGATCTCGATCGACGAGATGAAGCGCCTGATTGCCGAGTGCAGGCGCCTGATGCCGGCCGTCGGGGTGCAGGTGCCGCCCAACCTCTCGGACTGGTGGGGCGAGCTGGTCGAGGCGGGAGCCACGGACCTGGGCGGTCTCTCGGCCAATGGCGACCACATCTCCCCCGAGCACCCCTTCCCGAGCCCGCACCAGGCGCGCAAGGAGCTGGCGCCGCGCGGCTATGCCCTGACCGAGCGCCTCTGCGTCTACCCGCAGTACATGGGCCCCGAGTGGATGGAGCAGGGAGTCCTCGACGTGATCAAGCTCAAGTACTGGAGCTTCATCCCCCGCCGCGGATCGGGTCGTCGCCGCGAGCGTCCCGT
>CAYZPZ010000157.1:0-4843 GCA_964480205.1 uncultured Conexibacteraceae bacterium | reverse complement strand
ACGGGAAGTAGGTCGGCTGCACCTCGCTCAGGTTGGGGACGATCTTCAGCGGATCGCGCTCCCAGTACGCGAGGGTGGCCCCCAGGTCGAAGGTGCCCAGCTGGATCAGCAGCGCGAAGGAGTGCGCCAAAGGCAGGAACAGGTAGGCGAGCTCGTCGTCGCCGAGCACGTTGGCCTCGTGCACCATGTCCAGCATCGAGCGGTAGTTGCCGTGCGAGATCACGCAGCCCTTGGGCGGCCCGGTGGTCCCCGAGGTGTAGATGAAGGTGCAGATGTCGTCGGGCGTCACCGAGCTCCAGCGCTCCTCCCACTCCGCGGCCGAATGGCCCGAGCCGCGGCCGGAGAGCTCGTCCATGGAGATGGCGTCGTCGGCGTCGCCCTCCATCAAGATCACGTGCTCGAGCTTCGGGCAGCGATCGCGGACCCGGCGCACCTTCTCCAGCTGGGTCTCGTCCTCCACCACGACCGCGATCGAGTCCGAGTTCTCCAGGACGTACTGGGACTCCTCGGCGGAGTTCGTCTGGTAGATCGGGACCACGACGGCGCCGGCGCTGAGCGCGGCGAAGTCGAAGTAGGTCCACTCGGGACGGGTGTTGGCGAGGATCGCCACCTTGTCGCCCTTGGCGATGCCCAGATCCATCAGCCCCAGCGAAAGCGCCTGGACCACCTGCCCGAGCTCGTCGTAGGTCTTCGAGACCCACTGCCCCGATGGATCCTTGTACAGGACGGCGCGCTTGCCGCTGTGCTTGCGGACCGCCATCGGGAAGAGATCGGCGATCGTCTTGCTGCCGGTGGCGACGTCGGTCGCCTGCCGTTCGACCGTTGCTGTCTCCATGCTCTCCTCTCTCAAGCGATGCTGGAGAGCTGAGTCTATCTAGGAGCCGCTAGGCGGTGGCGCGTTTGTCCTGCGCCTGGAGGGCCTGCAGGGAGGAGCGGAAGAGGGTCTTGTCGATCTTGCCGTTCAGCACCGGGACATTCATCTCGATGCACTTGCTCAGGACGTCGCGGCGCTTCATGTTCATCTCGTCGGCGAGCTCCGTGGGCGTCAGGTGAACGGCCATCTCACACCTCTCCTGTCGTCGGCATCGTCCGTTTCCATGTTTATCGCCTGGCGGCGACGTGTCAAATGTTTCCCCGCACTTTGCGGACTTCGTCAACGCCCGCCACATAAAACCGCGGCCGAATCAGATCGGGTTGGGGACGTCGATGAAGCGATGCTCCGTCCCGAACCGCTCCGCGACCAGCTCGCCGAGCCTGCGGATCCCGAATGTCTCGGTCGCGTAGTGGCCGCCGGCGAGCAGGTGGACCCCGTACTCACGGGCCTCTCCCATCACCGGCTCGCTGGGCTCACCGATCACCAGCGCGTCCAGCCCGAGCGGCCCGGCCTCGTGGATCGCGAACCCCCCGCCGCCGGTGACGATGCCGACCCGCTCGATGCGCTCCGGCCCGAAGTCGAAAACGAGCGGATCGCGCTCGGTCGCCTCGGCGAGCCGCGAGGTCAGCTCCTCGATCGAAAGGGCCGAGCCGGCCTTGCCCACGCGGCCGATCGGCCTGCCCTTGGCCTCGCCGAACGGCGTCTCCTCGGGGGCGAGGCCCAGTCGCTCGCAGAGCAGCGCGTTGTTGCCGATCTGGGGGTGCGCGTCCAGGGGCAGGTGGTAGGCGGCGAGCGAGACCTCGTTGCAGAGCAGGGTCCGAAGCCGCGCCGCCATCGGCACCGAGAACGGCTCGAGCTCGTCGCCCCAGAGCAGGCCGTGGTGCACGAGCACGAGCTGCGCCCCGTAGTCCACGGCCCGCCGCAGGCACTCCAGGTTCGCGGTCACCCCCGTCGCCACACGCGAGACCTCCTCGGCGCCCGGCAGCTGCAGCCCGTTCGGCCCGTAGTCGGTGAACCGGTCCACTTCGAGGAGCCGGTCGCAGTGGGAGACGATCTCATCGCGGCTCGCCACGCGCCGCAGACTACGATCTTCGCGTGAGCACTGAGCCTCGGCCCGACATCTCCGCCGACTCCTTCGTCGAGTCGCTGATGGAGACCGACCTCTATTCGATGGGGGCCTTCTTCTGCGATCAGCACCCGGAGTTGGTGGAGGAGGTGGTCGCGCGCAGCGAGGTGATCGAGCATCGCGGCCTCGAGCGCTGGGCGGCCGACAGCGGCGCGCCCGTGGAGGAGGCATTCAGGACGCTGCTCGCCGGGCTGGCGGTGCGCTACTACAAGGCGCTGGCCGGTTGAGCGAGCCGGGCTCGCGGCGTCGCCCCCGGCCGGTGGGGATGGTGGTGATCGCCCTGATCGTGGCGGTGGCGATCGCGGCGATCGCCAGCCTCTCGCTCGACGAGGGGGAGACGGACCCGATCGAGGTCGAGGGCGCCGGCGCTGTGCAGCGGCTGGTGGGAGGGATCCCGCAGCTGGGCGAGCGCCTCGGTGAGGACAACGCCCCGGTCGCGATCGAGGTCTTCAACGACCTCCAGTGCGAGGACTGCGCCGCCTACCATCGCCGGGTGGTCGAGCCGCTGATCGAGGGGAAGGTTCGGCCGGGGGAGGTGAAGCTCGTCTATCGGCACTTCTCGATGAGCGAGCGCGCCAGCGGACTCGCCTCCTTCGGCGCGGTGGCGGCCGCTGAGCAGCACCACCAGTGGCAGTTCATCGACCTCTTCTTTCGCAATCAGGACGAGGCCGCGCGTCGCGGGGTCGACCAGGAGCTGCTCGATCGCGTCGCGGGCGCGATCCTCGAGTTCAACGTCGAGCAGTGGCAGCGGGACCTGGAGGACGCCGGTATCCAGAAGACCCTGGACGCCGACGCCGAGCTCGCCGCGCGCCGCCGCCTGCCGGCCGAGCCGGCGATGGTGGTGACCGGGCCCCGGGGCGACCGCGAGCTGACCGGAGCCCCGTCCCTCGAGCAGATCGAGGCGGCGATCGGGGAGGTCGAATGAGCCGCCGCAGCGCCCTGATCGTGCTTGGCGTCGCGGTGCTCGCCCTCGGGGGCGTGCTGCTGGCCATCGATCCCGCCCGCGAGGCCGAAGGCAACCCCTCGATCGTCGACTTCGAGCTGGCCTTCAGCGAGCAGCGATCCGAGGAGATCCGCGCCGAATGGGGTCCAGACGGAGAGGACGCCGCCCGGCTCTCGCTCTGGCTCGACTTCGCCTACCTGTTGATCTACGGCGTCTTCCTGGTCCTGGCGGCGGGCGCCACCCGGGACTTCGCGGCGCGGCGTGGGCGCCGGCGGCTGCTCGCCGCGGGGGCGATCGCGATCCCCGCGGCCGCCGCCGCCCCAGCCTTCGATGCGGTCGAGGACGTCTGGCTGCTGATCGCCCTCGGCGGGCACGGGGGCGGGCTGCCGCCGCTGCTGGGCGGAGTCTTCGCGACCCTGAAGTTCGCCGCCCTGGCGGTGGCGATCGCCTATCTGCTCGCGGGGCTGGCGGCGAGGCTGCGCGCGCGCGGCGAGCGGGGCTGAGCGCTCAGCGCTCGGCCGGCGCCCCGAGCAGCGCCGCCTCCACCTCGCGGAGGCGGTCGACGTCGCCGCGCATGCCGGCGACTGCGTCGTTGAACAGGAACGACTCGGCCAGGCGGACGATCGCGTAGCCGAGCGTGGAGGGCTCGACCGGGGGCTCGTAGGTGCCCGCCCGGGCCTCTTCCTCAATCAGGCCGGTGATCAGCTCGACCATGCGCGGCCGCACCATCCCCGCCCCGGAGGCCACGACGCGCAGGGCCGCGTCGCGCTCCTGATCGACGAAGGCCCGCAGGGCCGGCGCCTCCGCGATCGCACGGTTGAAGCGGTCGAAGGTCTCCAGTAGGCCCGGTCCACCCTTGCCGCGCAGTCCCCGCCGCGACTCCTCGAGGACGGGTTCGGTGGCCCGCACGATCACCTCGCCGATCAGCCGCTCCCGCGAGCCGAACCAGCGGTAGACGGTGGTGCGCCCCACCCCGAGCTCGGCGGCGATCGCCTGCACGTCGATGCGGCGGCCGCGCAGGTAGCGGTACAGGCCGGCCTGCACCACGTCCTCCTGGGTCGCGCCCGCCGGCCGGCCGCGGCGCTGAACTGGTTGCGCGCCTGCCTCCATGGAGCCGAACCTAACGCTTCGGGCGCCTGAATTTGGAACACAGCTCCCGTTGTGTGTTGACAGCCGTCCGGCTCTGTGAGGTAATCGCGCTATGGACGGCGGGTACGTCGCGAAGCGGCTGGGAGCGTTCGCGCTCTCCGCCGCGCTGGCGCTGGCCGCGGGACTCGCGCTGGCTGTGCCCGTCGTGTCTGCCCAAGAGCCCTCGCCCGTGGACTGCGCGGGCCCCGCCGGGGACCCACCCCCCGGCACCCTCGCCTGGGAGGGTCGGGAGCTGGAGAACGCCTACTGCGCGACGCAGCGCAACCTCGACATCGCATCCAACCCCGCCTACTACACGGCGCTGGCAACCCAGACCCGGCTTGTGGCGATGGACCCGATGCGCGAGCCGCTGCGCTGGCACGGCTCGCGGTTCCGTTTCGAGGAGCTGACCATCCACGACGCGGAGGGCAAGTCCCTGCCGGCGTTCCTGTTCCGGCCTTGCGACTCGAGCTGCGGCGAGCTCTCCGCGGGGCGTCGCTCCTACGAGCCGCCGTACCCGGCCGTGGTGATCATGCACGGCGGCGCGGCCAACCACGAGATGTATCTGTGGGCCGCCGAGGGCCTGGCCGAGGCCGGGTACATGGTGCTCTCGGTCAACCTCGACGACCGCACCGACGGCGGCCACTACGAGGCGACCAGGACGGCCCTCGAGTGGTTGCTCTCCACTCCCGCGGCACCCGCCGTCGACGGAACTCACAACCCGCGCTGGGCCGAGCTCGACCGTCGTCGCATCGGCCTGACCGGGCACTCC
>CAYZPZ010000156.1:0-4857 GCA_964480205.1 uncultured Conexibacteraceae bacterium | reverse complement strand
TGGCTACGCGACCACCACGCTGAGATCGAGAGCGGCCCGCGGGAGTACGGCTACACGCCTGGGTACTACGCGGTCTTCTTCTACGACCCGGATGGAATCAAGCTCGAGCTGCTTCACCGCCCCAGCTACTGGGAGCACGCCCGGTCGGGATAGACGGCCGGCGCGTGGCTCTCGCCTGAGACGCCGGCGCGGGAAGCAACGCGCTCAGAGAAACTGGCCCAGCACCTCCCAGTTGCGCTCCGAGTCGCGGCCAAGGGTCAGGCGCCATACCTGCGCTCGGCGGAGCGCGGCCCCGCAAGCGGCGGAGCGGGCGAGCGCGGGCCTCATCTGGCCGCCGAGATCGGCGAGCCCGCGCTCAAGCACGAACTCCATTCCCTGGTAGAGACCTACCCCGACCACAACCTCGCGCAGCAGCGTCTTCAGGGCCGCACGCCTCGGCAGTCTCGTCAGGCCCGGCGATTCACCGAGCGAGCGCCAGCCGATCACCAGGTGGCGCAGCGGCTGCGGACGCGGCTCAATCCGGTCGCGGAAGGAATCGACGTCGAGGAGCAGCTTGGGATGGAACTCCATGCGCTCGATCCTCCTCACGTCCCCCGCCGGCAGCTCGGCTGCCTGGTGCGGATTGATCCCCACCCGCAGCGGGAACGGATGAAGCCGACCGCGCCGATCCAGCAGGGGGCTGTCCTCGGAGATCAGCCGCGCGCGCGGATCTTGCAGCGCCCTCAGGGCGAGCGTGCTCTTGCCGCCGCCCGAGGGGAGCAGCACCGCCACCGCCCCATCGCCGCCCGCCAAGCCGAGAGCGTGTAGACGGGTAAGGCCGATCGCATCGAGGTGCTCGCCGATGGTGGAGAGCAGGAAGTGGTAAATCGCCTCGTGGACCAGGTCCAGGTCCTCGCCCTGGACCACCAGCGAGCGGGAGTTCCGGTCGAAGACCGACAGCGCGGAACCGAAGTAGTCGATTGCGCTGCGCCCATTCGAGCTGTAGACGACGTTCCGCGGGGTGACGAAGGACGCCTCGAGATCGGCAAAGGGCGCATAGTCGGGCGCGCGCCTCTCGACGCGCACGGTCACCTCGGGGGAGGCAAGCCTGCGGGCGCCGAACCAGGCGAAATCGCGCCGCACCTGGTCGGCCACTTCCGGCCATTCCCCGGCGATCCGCAGCCCGAGACCGTAGACCTCCAGCTCGACAACCCCAGCCCCCCGCCCCGTCAACTTGGACATCCGGGATACCTTAGCCTTGATCTCGTGAGGCGAGGGCAACGGGGATGAGCACGGTAGCGATCCGCGATGCGAACGTGGTGCCCGCGCGCGACGTGCGCTTCCGTTTGCACCTTCGGCGCATGCGAGCCAAGCTCGAGCGCCTGCGTCGGAGCGGCCGCTCGGATCGGGCCGTGCTCGCCGTGCTCGCAGTCGAGGCCTTCTACCGTCCCGCGCCCGCTCGGATGGTGGAGTACGCGCTCTGGCTGCTGCTGTCGGCACTTCGGAGCCGGGCCGCCCACAAGGTGACGGTCGGGGTGGCACAGGCGCAGATCGCGCACTGGCGCGACCTGGGGCTGTTGGAGTCCGAGACCTTCTCGCTGCGCCGGCTCGGACGCGTCCGAGATCTGGAGTCCAACTACGAGGTCTGCCGTCGCTATCTCTCACAGCACCGCATGCTGTCGGCGGCCGACCCGGCGGCCCTTGCGACCGCCTACGCGGGCGGGAGCCGACGTGACTACGCGCGGATGCTGGAGCGCGCGCTGGTCGCCGTCGAGGGCTAGCTGCAATCCCTTGGCCCGATAATTTGCCGCTCGCCGAGGTAGCGGTAGCAGCCGAGACTCCGTCTTACAGCTAGCTCGGCGATCCGTGCCGGTCCCGGACGGCCTCGCGCAGGTAGCGGCCGGGGCAGGCCGTCGGCATCAGGTCGCCATGGGCGAGCAACGGCAGTCCGCCCAGCCTGGAGAAGAGGGCCATGAGCGACCTGACCGCTTCCAGCGTCGGCCGCTCGAGCTCGAAGTTCCCGGCCACGGCGATCCCGATCGAGTCGCGATTGTGCGAGGCGGCGTGGGCCCCGACCGCCCAAGCGGGCCGCCCGGCGAAGACGCGCCCGCTCGGCATGATCACGAAGTGATAGCCGACGGCGATCCAGCCGCGCTGCAGATGCAGGTGCTCGATCGCCCCCATGTAGAGGGCCTCCCGCTCCCGGTCGCCGTCGGCGGGAGCGTGGTCGGGAAAAGCGGTGTGATGGAAGATGACACGGCGCATCTCCTCCCCTCGCTCGAAGCGAGGGGCGGCTGCTCGGCTTCCCCACTGCATCGGATCGATCACGTGGTCGGCATCGTCGTGGCGCATCCGCGGCCCCGCCTCCAGCCTCACCGCTCAGCCGCCATGGCCTGCTCCGTATCCCCCAGAGCGGGGGCATCGGAGGCGTGTCCGTACGCGGGCAACCGCTCGACCAAACGCCGCAGGGCGAGGACCGTTTGCGGCTGCGGCGACTCACCGCGCTCGCACCAAGCCCTCTGGGCTCCGCTCGCCTCCTCGAGCAGAGCGGCGGAGCCCGCTCGCTCGCGGGCGAGCTGGGTCGCCGCCTCGGTCAGCGACAGCGCCAGCCAGGGCCGACCGCGCTCGACCGACTGCTCGAACAACGCGGCCCGGACCGCGCCGAGCAGGAGGCCGAGCTCGATGCCTTCCCGGCACTCGTGCGACCGCTGCTGGTGGAGCCAGATTCGGTGCGCGGCAACGGCTCGCCGGGCGCAGTCGGATGCGGACCACCCCGGGAGGTCCGGGAAGAGCGCGGACCGCTCCCCCGCCAGCAGGGCGAAGGAGACGGGGTCGCTGGCTGGGAACTGCACGCCGCGATGGATCCAGTCGAAGTAGCCGGCACTCGGAAGCAGCAGAATTCCATTGCTGCAGATGGCGGGACGAAGGGTCGGCGTCCCAGCCCTGGCCAAGGCGCTCAAGGTTGGAGGATCGCCTGCATCGCCCGCAAGCACGGCGAGGACCTGATCAGCGGGAGCGGGGTCGACGCAAGCGCCACGCCACAGCGGCAACGAGGTGCGCGCCCGCCAGTCGGCGAGGGGCAGCAACCGGGCGCGCCCAAAGGCGGACTCCATTCCCGCCAGCGACAAGCGCGCAGCAGAGGTCGCCGGGACGGCCTCGCCGCTTCCGAGAAGTCGCACGGGGGTGCCGAAACCCGCAGCGTCCCGCAGAAGGAGCTCGGCGACGCGCTCGCTGGTTCGCAGCAGGAACGCCGCGGCCTCCGCCAGCGGGGGGCGAGGCGAGCGGGGAAGCTCGCGGCGGAGACGCATCGCGCCACGCAAGGCCTCCTCCTCGTCGGGCATCGTCGCCAGGGCACGAGCAAGCACCTCCTCGTGACCCGACCTCAGCTCTCCATGCTCCAGCCACAGCCGCAGGCGCGCCGGCTGCGTGATCAACTTCAGGCAGAGGTAGGGGACGTGCAGGCGCCCCGGTTCGAGGCAGGCCTCGTAACAGAGGCGCCACCACCAGGCGAGCTCGAGCCAGGCAGCGAGATGACGTGGCGCGGACGCCGGAGCGGGCCGCAGATCCGGTCCGCCGAGCCGGCGCCAGCCAGCTGCAACCGGGCCCAGGCCAGGCCGGCGACGGAGCGCGGCCTCATCCGCGTACAGAGGCGATGGCTCGTTGCCGGCGTCGCGGTCGCGGCGCAGCCGGCGCTGGAGCGGGTCCGGCTCGGTGAGGGTCGTGGTTCCCACCGCGTGTGCAAGCTCATCCGTCTCGTAGACCCTCACCTGGACGATCGGCTCGAGCCAAGGCAAGCGCCCGATCAGCCGACGCCAACGCCGATGCGTGCGGGCGCGGGCCCGGCCGGCGCGACGCGGCTCGGGGGGGACCACCGCGACCAGGTCGATGTCGGCGGGACCGTAGACGGCGTCACCGGCCGCGAACGAGCCGCGGACGTAGACGGCGGCATCCGGCAGGCCCCGGCGGAGGTAGATCGTCGTCGCACGCGCGATCGTCGCGTACGCGGCCGCCCAGAAGGGTCTGAGCGGCCCATCTCCGGTTCGCAGCGCGGCGCGCTGCGCGATCAGGGCGAGGGCGCGCGCTGCGCCCTCCATCCGTCCGCGCAGGCCCCGGCGGGCGCCGACGGTGCCCTGCGGCCCTCGAGCGCTCTTCGGAACGCCTGCCAAGGCGGCAATTGTATGGTGGCTCCCGTGCCGCGGGAGGCGAAGCCGAGCGTCAGCGCGGTGATAGCCGCATACAACGAGGAGCAGCACATCGCCCGGTTGATCGGCTCGCTGCTCAGCCAGACCCATGCGGTTGACGAGATCATCGTCGCCGACGACGGCTCGTGCGACCGGACGGCGGAGATCGCGGCTCACCACGACACCCGGGTGCTGCGCCTGCCTCATCGTGGCCCGGCGGCCGCTCGGAACGCCGCAGCCAGCGTCGCCAGCGGTGAGATCTTGGTCTTCGTCGACGGGGACATGGCGTGCTCGCCCCGATTCGTAGAGCAGCTGATCGCCCCAATCGCGAGCGAGCGAGCGATCGGGACCTTCACGCGTGAGATCTACCTGGGGAACCCAGAGAACCGCTGGGCTCGTGCCTACGCGGCCCTGCGGTGGTCCCCGCCGCATCGGCTCCTGCCGGATGACTTCCCCGACCGCTGGGCCAACTTCCGCGCCATCCGGCGAGACCGCTTCCTCGAGGTGGGTGGCTACGACGACGTGGGCTACGGGGAGGACATGACCCTGGCTCCCAAGCTCGGCGAGGGCGCGGTCGCGGCGGATGGCGCGGTCTGCTTCCACTACCACCCCGGCAGCGCGTGGGAGGTCCTCGAGAACGGACGCTGGGTCGGCCGAGGAGCGGCGATCCGGACCCTGTCCCGCCCCTGGAGGGCCC
>CAYZPZ010000155.1:0-4982 GCA_964480205.1 uncultured Conexibacteraceae bacterium | reverse complement strand
GACCCGGCCGCGCAGCTGGTGCAGCTGCGAGATCCCGAAGCGCTCGGCGTCCTCGATCACCATCACGGTCGCGTTGGGGACATCGATCCCGACCTCGATCACGCTGGTCGCGACCAGCACGTCCAGCTTGCCCGCCGCGAACTCGCCCATCAGCCGGCCCTTCTCGGCCGAGGGCAGCTGGCCGTGGAGCACGGCCAGGCGGAAGTCGCGCAGTTCCCCGGAGGCGAGGCGCTTTCCCTCGGCCTCGGCGGCCTTGGCCTGGATCAACCGGGTCGCCCTGGCGGGCCCCCGCGCATCGCCGGATTCGCTCACCAACGGGCAGACCACATAGGCCTGGCGACCGTCGCGCAGGCGCTCGCGCAGAAACTCATAGGCCCCGGCGCGCCTCTCCTCGCCGACCACCCAGGTCCGGATCGGGCGGCGCCCGGGGGGCAGCTCGTGCAGCTCCGTGGCGTCGAGGTCGCCGTAGGCGGTCAGCGAGAGCGTCCGCGGGATCGGGGTCGCGGTCATGTGCAGGGCGTGTGGGGCCAGCTCGCCGGGGCCCTTGGCGTCGAGCGCGGCCCGCTGGCGCACCCCGAAGCGCTGCTGCTCGTCGATCACCGCGACCGCCAGCGCGCCGAAGGAGACCTCCGGCTCGATCAGCGCGTGGGTTCCGACGGCGAGCCCGGGCTCGCCCGCCGCCAGTCGTTCCCGCGCCGCCCGGGCCTCCGCGGGCGGAGTGGCGCCGGTGAGCAGCGCCGTCGGGACTGGGGTGTGCTCGAGCAGCTGCGACAGGGTCCGGAAATGCTGCTCGGCGAGCGTCTCGGTGGGACTCATCAGCGCCGCCTGGCCGCCGGTTTCGACCGCGCGGAGCATCGCGTACAGCGCGAGGACCGTCTTGCCGCTGCCGACTTCGCCCATCAGCAGCCGCTGCATCGGCGCCTCGCCCCGCAGGTCCGAGTCGAGCTCGTCGATCGCCCGGCTCTGGTCGCCGGTGAGCTCAAACGGGAGCGAGCGCAGCCAGCGCTCGACCAGCTCGCCCGCCGGAGCCAGGGCCCGGGCCCGGCGGCCCTCGCGGCGGCGGCTCCGGCGAACCGCCAGCAAGGCCTGGTAGAGCAGCAGCTCCTCGTATGCGAGCCGCCTGCGCGCCAGCGCGGCCCGCTCCGCGCTCTCGGGGAAGTGGGCCTCGGCGAGGGCGTCGGAGGCGGACGGCAGCTCGCTCCGCATCGCCGTCGGCAGCGGCTCGATCGCATGGCGGGCCAGGCCGCGCGCCTGCCAGGCCCACTCGCGCAGCTTCTGGGCCCGAAGCCGCTCCGAGGCCGGATGGACGGGGACCAGCCCGGTGGTGTGCAGCCCCGTGGGCGCGGCACGGTCGGCATCCAGCAGCTCCTGCTCGGCGACCGTGAACCCGCGTTTCTCCAGCTTGCCGCGCAGCAGGAGGCGCGTCCCCGGCTGCAGGCGGTCGGCGAGCCAGCGCCGGTTGAACCAGATCGCCGTGGCCGCGCCGCTGTCGTCGGCGACCTCGGCCTCGAGCACGGTCAGGCGCCGGCGCCTCGTCGGCCTCGCTCGCCCCGCCTTGGTCACTCGCACCTCAACCGTCGCCTCCTCGCCCAGCTTCAGCCCGCCCAGCGGCAGCGGATCCGCCCGGTCGCGATAGGCGTGCGGAAGGTGCGCCAGCAGATCCCCCAGGCTCTCGATCCCCAGCTCGGCGGCGGCGGCCGACAGCTTCGGGCCGGCGCCGCGCAGCTTTGTCAGCGGCGCCTCCAGGATCGATGGCCGCGGCCAGTGCACCGGGGCCTGCAGCAGGCTCCCTCGGCTGAGCGCCTGGCCGCCCCCCAGGCCACGCGGCGAATACGCCTGGGGAGAGCCCGGAGCGCGCTGAGTCGCGGCCTCCATCGCGCCTAGGCTAAGCGGGTCGCCCGATGCAACCGGGTCAGCGAGCGCTCACTGCGCGGCCAGCAGCCACCAGTAGTGGGCCTGGCCGCCCTGGTGCAGCTCCAGCTCGACCCCATCGGGAGCGTGGGTCTCCAGCTCGCCGAGCGGAATCGGCGCCCCCTCGCCGGCGATCACGGTGATGATCTCAGCCCCCTCGGCGAGCCGGGAGAGCGTCTGGGCCAGGGTCGAGCCGGCGCCGCCCCAGGCGACGATCTCGTCGGCGACGAAGCCGACCGCATCGCCGATCACGAAGCGCCCCTGGGCATCGTCCCGGGCGGCGGGAGCGACCGAGCCGATCCGCACCTCCGCCAGCGCCTCGCCGAGCCGCTCGGCGTTGTGCTCGGCCGATTGCTCAGGATCGAGCTCGACCAACGCCACCAGCCCGGCCTGCTGGGAGGTGCAGGCGAGCACGTGGGCGACCTTGTCTGAGAGCTCGGCGGCGCGCTCTGCGGCCATCACCACGTTCGGGTTGTTTGGCAGCACCAGCACCTCCTCGGAGGGGACCTCGTGGATCGCCGCCAGCAGGTCGTAGATCGAGGGATTGAAGGTCTGGCCGCTGTCGATCACGTACGCCCCCATCCCCTCGTAGAGATCGCGCACGCCGTCACCCGAGACGACCGCGACTGCGCTGCAGCGCCCGGCCTCCAGCCGGGCGGTTCGCTCGGCGACCTGCTCGCGCATGTCGGCGACGTCGAGCTGGGAGACCTCGCCCGCGGCCTCGAACAGCGCCACCGCGTCCTGCGGCTGATCGGTGTGAACGTGAACCTTGAGCGTGGCCTCGTCGCCGACCACCAGCACGGAGTCCCCGATCTCCTCCAGCCGGGGGACGAAGGAGCGTCTCTCAAGCCCCTCGCCGGTGACGATGAAGTTCGTGCAGTAGCGAAAGCGGCTGTCCTCGTGATGGGGGCGGGTATCTCCCGCGGGTGCGTAGTGGGGAACCGCGGGCGCGTCGATCTCGCCGCGCAGGCCGGCGACGATCCCCGCCATGATCAGGACCAGGCCGTGCGCGCCCGCGTCGACTACGCCCGACTCGCGCAGTACCTCCAGCTGCTCCGGGGTGCGGGCCACGGCTCGCTCTCCCTCCCGCACGACCTGCTCGAGCAGGTCGGCCAGCATCGCGTCCTGCTGCTCCGGTGTCGCGTCGCTGGAGATCCGCGGCTGCTCCATGTGCGCGAGCCGCCGTGAGACGGAGTGGGCCATCTCCCGGAACACCGTCAGCATGGTTCCCTCGGCCGGTTCCCGCACCGACTCGTAGGCAGCGTCGGCGGCCCGGGCCATCGATGCCGCGACCAGCGCGGGATCGATCAGCTCACCCGGCCGGCTGGAGAGCTCCTCGGCGGCCCCCCGGACGATCTGGCTGAGGATCACGCCGGAGTTGCCGCGGGCCCCCATCAGCGCTGCGCGGGCGAGGGCGTTGACCAGCTCGGTGCGCCCGATCTCGTCGACCATCTGGCCGTCGAGCCGATCGAGCTCCTCGCTGACCGCGCGCAGGGTGAGGGCCATGTTGTCGCCGGTGTCGCCGTCGGCGACCGGGAAGACGTTGAGGTCGTTGACCTCCTGGCGGCGCTCGCCGAGGTAGGCGCTGGCGGCGCTGACGACGCGGCGGAATCTCTCGATCGAGGGGTCGGCCATCGGATTTCGGTCGATCCCTGCCTCCGAGCCGGGATTCTATGGAACCTAGAGCGCCTTGGTGACCTTGTTCGACTTCAGGCAGCGGGCGCAGACGTAGACGCGGCGGGTGGCCTGGCCCTCCTGGATGCGGACCTTCTGCAGGTTCGGATTGAAGCGCCGGCGCGTGGCCGCCATCGAGTGGCTTCGGGAGTTCCCGAAGGCAGGACGCTTCCCGCAGCTGTGACAGAGCTTGGCCATGACGCGGGGATGGTAGAGCCTCAGCCGAGCTGCCGAGACAACAGCGCCATGCGCATGGCCACGACCGCGGCGCCACGGCCCTGATCGCGCTTGCCTCCTCCCGAGCGGGCAAGCGCCTGGTCCATGTCGTCGGCGGTGATCACACCGAAGGCGCAGGGGATCCCGGTGTCGAGCTGCACCCGCTGGGTCCCCGAGGCGACCTCGGCGCAGACGTGGTCGTAGTGGGTGGTCTCGCCCCGGATCACCACCCCCAGGCAGGCGATCCCGGCGAATCGCCCGGACGCGGCGCAGAGCTTGGCCGCGAAGGGAAGCTCGAAGGCGCCGGGGACACGGTAGGTGTGGACCGAGGCCTCGCTGACGCCGCCGAGTTGGAAGCCCTCGGCGGCCCCGTTCAGCAGGCGCTCGGCGATGTCCTCGTAGAAGGTGGCGACGCAGACCGCGAACTCCATCCCGCCCAGCGCCTCGCGCTCGGCGTCGCCGAACTGCTCGAAGGCCTGCTCAGTCACCGGGCGGGTAGTCGGTGCGCCGCCGCGGCCGGGCACGCTCGGCGTCGCGCTCGGCGTCCTTGCGCTGCTCCTCGTGCAGCAGCTGCTCGTCGAAGGGCAGGCCCTGGTGGTGCAGGGCGTGGCCGAGGCGCTCGCGCTTGGTCTCCAGGTAGGCCTCGTTGTGGGGGTTGGGAACGGACTGAATCGGGACCTGCTCGGTGACGCTCAGCCCGTAGCCCTCCAGGCCGACGATCTTCTTGGGGTTGTTGGTGAGAATCCGGATGCTGGTCAGCCCCAGGTCACCGAGGATCTGCGCGCCGATCCCGTAGTCGCGCAGGTCCGCGGGCAGGCCCAGCTCCAGGTTGGCGTCGACGGTGTCGCGACCCTCCTCCTGCAGGCGGTAGGCGCGCAGCTTGTTGAGGAGCCCGATCCCCCGCCCCTCCTGGGAGAGGTAGAGCAGCACCCCGCGCCCCTCGCGCTCAATCGTGGCCAGCGCCGCCTCGAGCTGCTCGCCGCAGTCGCAGCGCAGGGAGTGGAAGACGTCCCCCGTCAGGCACTCGGAGTGGACTCGGACCAGCACGTCGGAGGCTCCGGAGACCTCGCCCTTGACCATCGCCACGTGGTGCTTGTCGTCGATCAGCGAGCGGTAGCCCACCGCGGAGAACTCGCCGAACTTGGTGGGGAGCTTGGTGGCGACGATGCGCTCGACCAGGC
>CAYZPZ010000154.1:0-5030 GCA_964480205.1 uncultured Conexibacteraceae bacterium | reverse complement strand
CGCGGTGATCGCCCCCAGGATCAGGGCGACGAAGAAGATCATCTGCGAGGCGAGGCGGAAGGCCTCGCGGCGGTCCCCCTGCTCGAGCTTCTCCAGGAAGACAGGGACGAACGCGGCCTGAATCGCGGCGTCGGCGAACAGGCTGCGCACCAGGTTGGGGATCTGGAAGGCGATCGTGAAGGCCGACATCGGCCCGCGGATGCCGAAGTAACTGGCGGCGACTATCTCGCGGACGAGCCCGGCGATCCGCGAGGCCGCGGTGGCGATCGAGAAGAAGGCGGTCGAGATTCCCAGGCGGCCCGCCTGAGGCTCGGGCTCGGGGGGCTCGAACGGGGTGCGCGGCGAGGGCGGCGGGATCGCCATGAAGGTGTCGGTGTCCATCGAGATCGACTCGTGACGCGGCTGGGGACGCCGCCCCGCTTCGTCGCCCACCTGCTCGAATTCAGGGGTGGAGGGGTCGAACGGCTGCCGGGGCGCCGGCGGTGGCGCCCCGTGCTCATCCCCGCCCTCCGGGTTGTCTCCGTGATCGGCCATTCGGGTTCAGCTATTCTCATTCGCCGCCCGCACCGCGGGTCTTTCTATGGCAAACATCGCCTCACAGAAGAAGCGAATCGCCCGTTCCAGCCGTGAGCGGGTGGAGAACCTGCGCTTCGCGAGCGCGGTCAAGACCCACTTCAGGCGGCTCGAGCAGGCGGTTGCCTCCGGCGACGCCGAGACCGCCGACCGCGAGCACCGGGAGCTGGTCTCCCGGATCGACAAGGCCGTGCAGCACGGCGCCTTGCATCGCAACACCGGTGCCCGCAAGAAGGCCCGCGCCGCCCGCCTCCGGGCGGGAAGCGCAAGCTAGGCCGAGACTCCAACCGCGCGCCGCAGCGACAGCGTGAGGGCGACCTCGCCGGGGTAATCCGAGCCGCCGCGCGACCACAGCTCGAGATCCGCGAGCGCCCGCACCGCGGCGTCGAGGTCGGCTGGCGAGCGCCCCTTGACCCGCCCCACCAGCATCTTCGCCGCGTAGGGATGCATGGACAGGCCGGAGGCGACCTCCCTCGGCGCCCGCCCCGCCTCCAGCTCCCGGGCCGCGCGCAGCGCCTGCCGCAGCCGCGGCGCCAGGGAGTAGACGAGACGCGGAATCGCCTCGCCCTGGGAGACCAGTTGCTCGGCGATTCGCAGGGTGGCGGCCTCGTCTCCCTCGGTGACAGCATCGGCCAGCGACCAGATCGCCTCCTCGGAGGTGTCGGCGATGATCGCCTCGAGCTCGGCCGCGCCCACCCTGCCGCCCTCGCCGGCCCAGAGCGCGAGGCGCTCCAGCTCGCCGCGCAGGCGCAGCGGCCTGGGGCCGAGCCGCTCGACCAGCATCCTGGCCGCGTCCGGCTCCAGGCGAAAGCGGAGCTCGGCGGCGTCGGCGACCAACTGCTTCGGCAGCTCACGCTCGCGCGGCGCCTCGTAGCTGAGCACCTCGCCGGAGGCGGCCTTGACCGCCTTGGTGAGGACGGCGGGAGCCTTTCCGTGCCCCACCAGTACCAGCGTGGTCTCTGGAGGGATGCTCGACAGCAGCTCGGCGGCGCGCTCGGCGTCCCGCTTACCCCATCCCTCGACCCCGTCCGCCAGCAGATAGCGTCGTGACGCGATCAGCGAGATCGCCGCCAGCGAGGAGGCCAGCGCCTCCAGGTCCGGCGCGCGGCGGCCCTCGCCCGCCTCGAACAGCTCCAGGGCCCCCGGACCGCCCTCGCGCTCGGCCCGCTCGCGCAGGCGACGGCGGGCTCGAGCGATCTTGGCCTCGTCGCTGCCGGCGATCAGGTAGGCGGGCTTGATCTCGGCCACGGAGCCGAGTGTATGGGTCGGCGCGGCGCTCACCGAGGCGGCGCTCAGGGCACCCACCAGCGGCGCTCGTCGGCCTCGATCACGATCTCGCCGGAGCGGTCGGTGCGCGTCGCGGGCACGCCGTGCTCGCGCAGGTCCTGCAGGGTCTCCGGCGCGGGGTGCCCGTAGGGGTTCGACCCGACCGAGATCACGCCGAGCTTGGGGGCGGTGCGCTCGAGCAGGGCCTCCAGGCCGGGGTCCTCGCTGCCGTGGTGGGCGACCTTGAGCACGTCGACCGGACCGGGGTCGAGCGGCACCAACTCGGCCTCGGCGTCCGCGGCGAGCAGGATCGAGAAGTGCCTCCACTCGGCCAGCAGCACCAGCGAGCGAGCATTCGGATCCTCGACCGGGGCCCCGGCCAGCTCGCGCGGCGGCCACAGGGCGGTGAGGCGCAGCTCCCCGGAGCGCAGCTCGCCGCCCTCCGCCAGGCTGATCCGCTCCGCCCCGGCCGCCGCGGCCAGGGCCGCGAGCGAGCGAGATCCGGTCCCCACCACCACGCGGGAGGGGCGCACGGAGCGAAGCAGCCGCGGCAGCCCGCCGGCGTGATCGGACTGGTCGTGGGTGATCACGACCGCCTCCAGGGAGCGCACCCCGAGCTCGGCCAGGCGCTCGGCGACCTCGGCCTCGGCCGGCCCCGCGTCGATGAGAATCGGCTCGCCGCGCGGAGGATCGAGGAGGATCGAGTCGCCCTGGCCGACGTCGAGAACCCGGACCTCCAGCCTTTCCGGCGCCGTCGCCGTCCCGCCCTCGCCTCCGACCCCGATCGCCGGCGCCGCGGCGAGGACGAGAGCGACGGCGACGGCGACGGCGAGCCGACGACGGCGGCGCGGCCGGGGCGGAGCGGACCCCTGCCCGGCGCCCCGCATGCCGAGGCCGGCCCGCCGCCCGGCCGCGCGCAGCGCCAGCTCGGCCAGGCCGAAGAGGGCGAGGTAGGCGCCGCCCACCGCCGGCGGGCTGCGCAGCTCGAGCTCGAGCTGGGCCCAGCTCGGTGAGCCCAGCCAGTGGGCAACCTGCGAGATGTAGGCGAGGCAGAGCGAGTTCAGCCAGTTGAGCGGCTCCACCGGCAGTGCGGGGAGCTGACCGGCCATCCCGGCGAGCATTCCCAGCCACATCGCGGGAGCGACGGCGGGCAGGGCGAGCAGGTTGGCGGCGAGCGAGCTGACCGGGACGGCGTCGAAGTGGTGGACCAGCAGCGGCGCCGTCGCCACGGTGGCTGCCGCGGTCATTGCGGCGCCCTCGGCCAGCGCCCGTCGGGGCGAGGTGCGCGGAGCCCCGCCGTCGAGCAGCGCCGCCAGCCGCCTGGTCCAGAGGAAGATCCCGACCACGGCGGCGAAGCTGAGCTGCCAGCCGATGTCGCCGGCGGCGCGCGGGTTGATCGCCAGCGTCAGCGCCGCGGCGAGGAGCAGCGCGTACCAGCCGGAGGCGGGCCGCGAGGCGAGCGCCGCGACCAGGCCCGCCGCGCCCATCAACCCCGCGCGCTGGATCGAGGGGCCCGCCCCGGTGACCGGAACGTAGACCGCGATCAGGAAGAGCAGGGCGATCAGGCGGGCCCGCAGCGTCAGCCCGGCCAAGGCGAGCAGCGGCCACGCGAGCAGACAGAGGAGCACCACGTTCTGGCCCGAAACAGCGAGCAGGTGGCTGAGCCCGGAGCGGCGGAAGTCCTCGCGGAGGCGGGGCTCGATCGCCTCGTCCTGGCCGAGCACGAACCCGCGCGCTAGCGCCGCCTCCTGGTCGGGCATGCCGCGGCTCAGCGCCCCCTCGGCCCGCCCGCGAACCCGGTCCAGGCGGCCCGCAAGGCCACCGCGGGCGGCGCCTGTGGGCGCGATCCGCTCGGCCTCCAGCACCATCGCCGCTCCCCGCCGCGCCAGTGATCCGGCCCGCCACGGCTCCGCGGAGCGGAGGCGCCCGCGGACTCGGATCCCCTCCCCGACCGCATAGCGGTCGAGACTGGGCGCGCGCACGGCGACCCGGCCCCGGGCGGTCTGCAGATCGGCCTCGAAGCCGCCGCGGCCGGGGCGGGGCGTGCTGGCCAGATGACCGCTCAGCTCAAGGCGCGCGCCGGGTTCCGCCCTCAGCGCTCCGGCGTCGAGCGCGGCAAGACGCATTCCTCCGAGCGCGAATCCCGCCACACCCGCGACCAGCACCACCAGGCACGACCAGACCACCGTGGCGGCCGGCCCCCGGCCGGGCCGAAGCACGGCCAGCAGGACCGCGCCCGCAGCGAGGATCGCGGGCTCCGCCGGCGATTGCGGGCCGGCAGCGCGAAGCAGCGGGGCCAGCGCCAACCCGCCCGCCGCACCTGCCAGCGCGCAGTGGCGCCACCATCGCTGGGCCCGTTTCATGCCGTGATCAGGTGGTAATCGGGGTGTTCGAGCGACCGAAAGGAGCCGTCGTGAGCACCTGGACGAACGAGATGCGGGCCGAGGCCCCGAAGGCGCCCGTCCCGAGTGGGGATCCGCAGGTGCCCGATGAGGGACAGACGCCGGAGGAGGATCCCCGCACCACACCCGAGAACCCCGAGCCCGATCGAGATCGGATCGACAAGGGCGAGGAGGATCTGGACCGGGTCGGCAAGTGACTAGGGTTGAAGCCGCCCGCGTAGTGCCTCCATCGTCGAGGGGCCGATGCCGCTGATCTGATCGAGTTGCTCCAGCGAGGAGAGTCCTCCGCGCTGGTCGCGGAACTCGATGATCTTCTGGGCCGTGACCGGCCCGATCCCCTCGATCTGCTCCAGCTGCTCGGCGGTGGCGCTACCCAGCGAGATCGGGCCGTCGCCCCCGCCTGCGGTCGCGGCGGCGCCCCTGCGTGGCACGACCACCTGCTGTCCGTCGCTGAGCCGCGCCGCGAGGTTGATCCCGTCCTGCTGGGCGCCCCGCGCCAGCCCCCCTGCTCGCTTGACGGCGTCGGCGACCCGGGCTCCGACGGGCAGCCGGTAGACGCCGGGGCGGCCGACCGCGCCGGCGACATGCACGATCACGTCGCGCTTCGAGTCCGCGCTGGCCTCGAATCCGTCGGCCTCGAAGCTCGCTCCGGCTCGTGGCGGGGAGGGGTCGCTGGATTGGATCCAGCGGGCACCGAGCAGCAGCACGGCGACGGCGACCGCCCCATAGACCAGCAGTTGCGATCGGCTCAACTCGGGCACGCTCGCGGGATCGCGCCCCGCGCGTCAC
>CAYZPZ010000153.1:0-5041 GCA_964480205.1 uncultured Conexibacteraceae bacterium | reverse complement strand
GCTCCGGGAAGATCATGCGGCGCATCCTGCGCGGCATCTCCGCCGGTGAGGACCTGGGCGACGTCACCACCCTGCGCGACCCCGAGGTGGTCCGCGACGTCGAGCGCCGCTTCGCCGAGCAGGCGGGGTGATGCTCCAGCACGTCTCGATCGAGGTGCCCCCCACCGAGGTCGACCGCTCGCTCGAGTTCTGGCGGCTGCTCGGCTTCGAGGAGGTGGAGTCGCCCGAGCCGCTGGGCGACGCGGTCCGCTGGGTCGAGCGCGAGGGGACCCAGATTCACCTGATCCTGACCGAGGGGCACACCGCGCCGATGCTGGGGCACGCCGCGGTGGTCGTCGCCGACCACGGCGAGGCCAAGCAGCGCCTGCGCGAGGCCGGCTTCGAGGTCCAGGACACCCGCCAGCTCTGGGGCGCCGATCGCGCCTTCGCGATCGCCCCGGGCGGGCACCGGGTCGAGCTGATGGCGGCCCCGCCGCCCCCTTCTCGCTAGCGGCTACTGGCGGCGTTTGCGCTTGCGCGGCGGCGGGCCGGGCTCACCGGCGTCGGGCGGCTCGCCGTCGCCCTCGGGCAAGGGGAACTCGGTGCGCTCGCGGCCGGTGCCGTCGAGGGTCTCGCCGCCGGGCTCCTGCGGCGGTTCGCCGGGTTTGGGCCAGGGGACCGCCACCCCCGCCTCCCAGGCCGGCGGCCGACCGCCCGGCCAGACGCCGAGCAGCATCAAGCCGAGCGCCAGGAACCAGACCAGCAGGATCACGAAGAACGGCGGCAGCAGGATCGAGACCACCGCCGCGGCCATCCCCAGACTCCCCCAGAAGCGCGTCATCAGGCCGACCCGCATCGACCAGATCGCCGTGTAGAAGAGCCCGATCGCGAAGGCGAAGCCGCCGATCGAGCCGAGGATTCCGGCCAGGCCGGCACCCGAGGCGTCCTCCCGCGCGTCGCGGGCGCGGTCATCGGCGTCCTCCTCCTCATCCTCCTCCTGCACCGCCGTGTCGTCCTGCTGTTCTGCCGGAGCTTGCTCCTGCTGGGCGGGGCCCTCGGCCTGCTCGCTCTCGCGCTGCGCTTCCGAGGCGGCGAAGTCGTCGGCCGCGTTGAGAAAGGCCGTGTGCCCGGCGATCTGCCCCGCCCCGATCACCAGCCCGCCCGTCAGCGTGAGCACGATCAGCGGGCGGAGCACCCGCTCGGAGCGCTCGCGGGCGGCGGCGAACAGAAAGGTCAGGGGGAAGGCGAAGAGCGCGAAGCCCAGCGCCGAGACCACGGCGCCGAGCAGAAGCTGGCCATCGGAATCCCCGCTGGCGGCGTCCAGGAGCTGCTCGGACATCGAGTCGCCCTCGAGCGCGGTGCCTCGGATGATGCTGCCGGCGAGCAGCGCCGCGACCGCGACGAGCGCGGCGACCCCGGCAGGGCGCATCCAGCGGCGCTCGCGCTCCAGGGTCTCGTTGGCGACGGGGGAGACGTTCACGGGCGGGGCGGGGGTCGAGGAACGGTCGGGGCGGCTGCGGGCGCGTATGTTAAGCGCGATGGGTCTGTTCGCACTGAGCGCGATCGGCAGGGATCGGCCCGGGATCGTGGCCGCGATCACCGAGGTGCTGCTGGAGCTGGAGGGCAACGTCGAGGACTCGCAGATGTCGATTCTGCGCGGCCACTTCGCGGTGATGCTGCTGGTCGAGATGCCCGCCGAGGTGGGCCCCGACGATCTCCGCGAGCGGCTGGAGGAGGTTCGCCGCCGGCTTGAGCTGGAGGCGATCGCGCTCAGCGAGGTCGACGAGCTCGACCCCGGGCCCCGGCCCACCCACGTGCTCAGCGTCTACGGGGCCGACCACCCGGGGATCGTGCACTCGGTCGCAGCGGCGCTGGCCGAGCGTGAGGTCAGCATCACCGATCTGGAGACCCGCCTCACCGGCCCGTCGGAGCGGCCAGCCTACGTGATGCTGATGGAGGTGGCAGCCGGCGCCGCCGACCCGGAGGCGCTGCGCGCCGAGCTCGAGGAGATCGGCGAGCGAGAGGGCCTTGAGGTGACCCTGCGCGAGCTGCCCGCCGACGCCCTCTGAGGCAAGGGCGCCGATGCCCGTCCGCGAGGTCCTGCTGTACCCCCACCCGGCGCTGAAGCAGGTCGCGAGCCCGGTGCAGGGCGCCGAGATCGACCGGGTCGGCACCGATCTGACCGACACGATGCGCTCGCACCCTGGCTGCGTGGGGCTCGCCGCACCGCAGCTCGGCGAGCCGGTGCGGATGGTGGTGGTGGACGTCAGCGAGCACCCCAAGGCCGAGAGCTCCAGCGGGCTGCTGCTGCTCGCCAACCCCCGGGTGGTCTCCGCCAAGGGGGGCGAGGTCGCCCGCGAGGGCTGCCTGTCGATTCCCGACCTGACCGCCAACGTCAGGCGGGCCACCCGGATCGCGGTCGAACACGCGGCCGGCCGCGTCGAGGCTGAGGGATTCGAGGCGCGCTGCCTGCTGCACGAGATCGATCACCTCGACGGCATCCTCTTCCTCGACCGGGTCGAGTCCCTGGTCGACGACGTCTTCCGGCGCAAGACCTACAGGACGGAGTAGGGACGGCTTCGCCACCAGCGGCCGCCACAAACACCGCGGCCGAATCTAGCCGCGCTCGTGGAAATAGAAGTCGGGCAGCGCTCCCTCGATCACGTCGGCGGTCATCCGCTGGGCAACCTCCAGGTTGCCGGTGCGGACGGCGATGTCGTCGAGCGTGACGATGCCGGCGAGTGAGCCGGCCTCGACCACGGGCAGCCGCCTGACCCGGTGCTGGACCATCAGAGCCGCCGCCTCCTCCAGGTCCATCTCCGGATCGCCGGTGATCAGGGGGCGGGAGGCGTGCGGCCCCACCGGGGCCGAGAGGGCGAGGTCGTCGGCGGCGACTCGGACCGCCACGTCGCGGTCGGTGATCATCGCCGCGGGCCCGCCCTCGGGATCGCAGATCACCACGGAGCCCACCTGCCGGTCGCGCATCATCCGAGCCACCTCGCGCACCTCGGCCTGCTCGTCGGCTGTGACCACCCCCGCGGTCATGATCTCGCGGAGCTGCATGACCGCAGCTTATTCGCTCGATCTATGATCGGCCCCGAATGCCGCTGCTTTCGCGCCAGAAGGGCCCGGTCGCCGTGTACGGGGCCACCGGCTACACCGGCAAGCTGGTCGCCGCCGAGCTCGCCGAGGCCAAGGCCGACTTCGTGATCTCGGGTCGCAACGCGCAGAAGCTCCAGGCCCTCGCGGCGGAGCTGCCCGGCAACGTCACCCCGCGCGTCGCCTCGCTCGAGGATCCGGACTCGCTGCGGGCGCTGCTGGCCGACTGCGCGGCGGTGATCGACTGCGCCGGCCCCTTCGTCCGCTACGGCGAGCCGGTGCTGAAGGCAGCGGTCGAGACCGCCACCCACTATCTGGACACCACCGGCGAGCAGCCCTATATGCGGATGGCCTTCGAGCGCTACGGCCCGGCCGCGGGGGAGGCCCAGATCGCGGTGATCCCGGGGATGGGGTTCGACTATGTCCCCGGCGACATGATCGCGGCGCTCACGGCCAAGGGCATGGGTGAGGTGGACGAGGTCCTGCTGGCCTACTCGTGGAAGGACTTCGAGCCGAGTCGCGGCACGGCCGCCACCACCCTCGACATTCTCGGCGGGGAGATGGTGGAGTGGCGAAAGCTGCAGTGGCTGCCGGCAAAGCAGCCGTTCGGCCCCTCGCGCTTCGACTTCGGCGAGCCGATCGGCGAGAAGCGGATGATCAACTACCCCAGCGGCGAGCAGATCACCGTCCCCCGCCACATCGCCACCCGCAGGGTCCGCACCCTGATGACGGCGTCGACCTTCGCGCCGCACCCCAGGCTGAGCGCGCTGACCCCGATGCTGGCCAGGCCGATCGGCTTCGCCCTCCGCACCCCGCTGAAGCGAGCCCTGCGCGCGGCGATCTCACGGCTTCCCGAGGGGCCGAGCCCGGAGCGGCGCGCCGAGACCCGCTACACGATCGCCTGCGAGGTGACCCGCGGAAACCAGGTTCGCCGCGGCGTGCTCCGCGGCCGCGACACCTACGGCATCACCGCCGCGCTGGTCGCCCGCGGGGCGCTGATCGCGGCGCGCGGCGGAATCGACGCCTCCGGCGCGCTGGCCCCCTCCCAGGCGTTCGAGCCGAAAGGCTTCCTCAAGGACCTCGATCGCTTCGAGATCTCCTGGGGGGTCGCCGACTCGCCCGAGCCGATCCCCACCGCGGCCTGAGGTGGCCTTCGGGCGGGCCAGAGCGCCGCGGCGCGAGGTCACCCTCGCCGAGGGGGCGGCGCCGGGAGCGAACCGCTGTCCGGCCTGCGGCGAGCCGCTGTTCGTCTGGGTGGAGGCCTCGGGCTGGGGTCCGCGCGAGGAGCAGATCGTCGACCGCTGCGAGAACTGCGGGTTGGCCGTGGTGCGCGGGGGGAATGGCTCGCCGGAGCTGGCGGTCGAGACGCTTCTCGGCGGCGCGGCCACCAACGGCGCCGCCGGGTCCGAGCGCGTGCTGCGCGCCTCGAACGCCGCCAGCCTCCAGGCCTGGCTCGGGGCCGAGAACTGGTCGGCGCTTCAGCCGGGCGGCGCCGCGTTGAAGCCGAGCCCGGGCGCGCTGGAGCTGCTGCTCGGCGAGCGCAGCCTGCGCGTCACCCGCGTCCGCCACCTGGCGCGGCCCGGAATGGCGGGGATGTGGCAGACCCTGCTCAACCTGCTCACCTTCCACCGCGACTTCGCCGGCGAGACGCTGGCGGGACGGCTGCGGCCCGGCCGGGGGCGCCGCCGCTGGGCCTACGGCATCGACCTGATGGTGACGGTGCTGGCGGCGATCCCCACCGCGATCCTCGCCGTGCTGCTGGAGGGCGCCGCGGTGCTCACCCGCCGTGGCGGCGAGATCGAGGTCACCGCTCGGCGCGCGAGCTAGCCCGCGGTCAGCCGCAGGGCCAGCTCGGCGACTCGCTCCGGCGCCGCCAGGTGGGGTGGCCCGGAAGCGACGTCGAGCCGGCTCGACCCCTCGGGCACGGTTGGTGCCTCCTCTCCTCCATCGGCCTCGGTCAGGT
>CAYZPZ010000152.1:0-5150 GCA_964480205.1 uncultured Conexibacteraceae bacterium | reverse complement strand
GATCCGCTGGCTGCTGCTGGCTGGGGGGATCGTCGCCATCCACAGCGCCACCCGCTCGCCGTGAGCCGCTCGGCCGTCCCGCCGCCGGTCACGGCCGTGATCGACGCCGCCTCGGGCTGGCTGCCCGCCCAGCTGGCCCAGGTCGAGCGACGGCTCGGCGAGCTGGTCGCAGGCCACGGGCCCGAGCTGGGCCGCGAGGCCGAGGCGACGCTGGCCGCCGGGGGTAAGCGCCTGCGCCCGCTGCTGGTCCTGGTCTGCGCCGGGGAGGGCGCGGGCGAGCGGGCGGTGCGGGCCGCGGTCAGCGTCGAGCTCGTGCACATGGCCACCCTGGTCCACGACGACGTGCTCGACGGCGCTCCGGTGAGGCGTGGGCGCCCCACGGTGGTGGCGCGGGCGGGGCGGGGAGCGGCGGTCGGCGTCGGCGATCTGCTCTTCTCGCGCGCCTTCGCCGAGCTGGCATCAACGTCGGCCACAAACACCGCCGACGAATCAAGGGAGGCGGAGGTCGCCGAGCTCAGCGCGGCCTCGGTGGCGCTCGCCGAGGGAGAGCTCGCCCAGCGCCGCGACGCCTACGACACCTCGATCGGGGAGCGGCACTACCTGGAGCGCTGCGAGCTGAAGACCGCCCGGCTGTTCGAGTCGGCCTGCCGGATCGGGCGACTGGCCTCGGCGCGGCCCGGCACCGAGGAGCTGGCCGAGTTCGGCCGCGAGATCGGGCTGGCCTTCCAGCTGCTGGACGACGTCCTCGACGTCACCGGTCCGCCCGAGCGGACCGGCAAGGCCCGGGGCACCGATCTGCTCGACGGCACCGTGACCCTGCCGCTGGTGCTGGCCATGCAGCGCGATCCGCAGCTGGCCGCGCTCGAGCTGCGCGGCCTCGACTCGGCCGAGGCCGATCGCATCTGCGACCGGATCGTCGCCTCCGGCGTGCTCGACGACGTGCGGGCCCGGGCCCGGGACGGGATCGCGCGCGCCAAGCGGGTGCTCGACTCGGGTGCCTTCAGCGGCGATGAGCGCCGCCTGCTCGCGCTGATCGCCGACGGCGTGGTGGAGCGCTACGCGTAGCTACCCGTAAGCCGGGCGCGCTACCTGCGCCCCCACCACTCGCACTCGGGGCAGCGCAGGTCGACGTGCCAGCTCGAGGAGTCCTGCTCGTACCAGTGCATCGGCTGGACCAGCGAGTCGCACTTGGGGCAGACGTGCATGCCGTGCCGCGAGCGGCTGGCCTTGTCGACGGTCTTGGTGCGCGCCTCGAAACGCCCATCGTGCGGCAGGTATCGGGACCCTGTCCACAGACCTTTAGGGGGAAACCGCCAGAGGCCGGAATAGACTCAATTTCGATGGTTCTCAGCGACCGCACCATCAAGCAGGAGATCGCGTCGGGCAGGCTCGTCTTCGATCCCTATGACGAGTCGCTGGTGCAGCCATCGAGCGTAGACATGCGCGTCGACCGTCAGTTTCGCGTCTTCCACAACGCCCGCTATCCCTACATCGACGTCAAGCGACCGATGGAGGAGCTGACCGAGCTGGTCACGGTCGAAGGGGAGGAGCCGTTCATCCTCCATCCGGGGGAGTTCGTGCTCGGGCAGACCCTGGAGCGGGTCTCGCTGCCCGACGATCTGGTGGCGAGGCTGGAGGGGAAGTCGAGCCTCGGCAGGCTCGGCCTGCTGATCCACAGCACCGCCGGCTTCGTCGACGCCGGGTTCGAGGGGAATCTGACCCTGGAGCTCTCCAACGTCGCCAACCTGCCGATCACGATCTACCACGGGATGCCGATCGGGCAGATCTCCTTCATGCGCATGGACGGTCCGGTGGAGAACCCCTACGGCGCCCGCCAGGCCGGCAGCAAGTACCAGGGCCAAGCCGAGCCCACCGCCAGCCGCTACTACCGCAACTTCGAGCGAGCCCGGAGCTGAGCCGGGCCCGGGTGGGCGCCGCGGCCCGCCGCTACTATGGGTTGCGTATGCCTGCGAACATCGGAGTATTCGAGATAGCGATCGTCCTGATCATCGTGCTGATCATCTTCGGCCCCAAGCGGCTGCCCGAACTGGGGCGCTCGATGGGCCGCGGGATCCGCGAGTTCAAGAGCTCGATCTCCGGCGATCGCGATAAGGACGACGACGACTCAAAGCGCGCGGAGCTCGAGGGCGGCCAGGCGGGCGAGAAGCAGGCTGAGTCCGTCGAGGGCGAGGTCGTCGGCCAGAACAAGGTCTAGCGCCGCCTGACGGACGGGTAGCCGCCTTGGCCCGGATACGGCCGGTCGAATTCGAGGACCGCCTCACCCTCGTCGAGCACCTCGACGAGCTGCGCACCAGGATCGTCATCTCCCTGGTCGTCTTCGGAGTGGCCCTTGGGCTCTGCTTCTGGCAGAACAGCCTGCTACTGGAGATCGCCAACGAGCCGATCCCGGAGGGCGCCCTGCCGCCGGGGGCCGACGGCCCGGCGACCTTCGGGGTGGCGGAGCCGTTCATGACCACCCTGACGATCGCGGCCTACGCGGCGTTTCTGCTCTCCCTGCCGGTGCTGCTCTATCAGCTCTACGCGTTCGTGCTGCCCGCGCTCACCGACCGCGAACGCAAGGTGATCCTGCCCTTCCTGTTCCTGGCGCCGTTCCTTTTCGTCGCCGGCGTCGTCTTCGCCTACTTCGTCGTCCTGCCCGCCGCCTTGCACTTCCTGCTCAACTTCAACGATCAGGAGTTCAACATCCTGCTGCGGGCGCGCGACTACTACAGCTTCTTCGCGATCACCGAGATCTCGATCGGGCTGCTGTTCCAGGTCCCGCTGGCGATCCTGGCGGTGACCCGGCTGGGGATCCTTACCCCCGATCAGATCGCCGCCAACCGCCGCTACGCGATCCTGGTGATCGCGGTGCTGGCGATGTTGCTGCCGGGGACCGACCCGGTGACAATGCTGATCTCGATGGTGCCCCTGATCGTGCTGTTCGAGGGCAGCCTGATCCTGGCCCGGGTCCTGGGCGGATCCGCCGAGGAGCCCGCCGGCCAGGCCGGGGTCGGCTAGTTGCCAGGGGCAGTCACTACGCTGTAGCGCCGATGCTCTTCGACCTTCGCAGCCCGAAGCGACGCCGCTTCATCCAGGTCACCTTCGGCACGCTCGCCGCCGTCTTCGCGATCAGCTTCGTCTTCTTCGGGGTCGGCAGCGAGGTGCAGGGTGGCTTCGCCGACATCTTCACCAGCGGCGGCGGCGACACCGGCCAGGAGGACGCGATCGAGGACGCCGAGGAGAGGCTGGAGACCAATCCCAACGACGCCGCAGCTCTCGCCGAGCTGGTCCAGGCTCGCTTCCAGTCGGGGACCAGCCGAATCGAGATCGACGAGGAGACCGGAGAGCAGCGGATCACCTCGGAGGCCGAGCAGGACCTGCTCGCCGCGGCCGACGCCTGGGATCGCTACCTGAAGCTGACCGGGAACCAGGCCGATCCCAGCACCGCGCTCCTAGCCGTGCAGACCTTCGCCACCCTGGCCCAGGGCAAGCTCAGCGAGGCCGCCGGCGGCACCGGTCCGGAGGCGCTCACCGACGCCGAGGCCTCGCTCGCCAACTGGAAGGGCGCCGCCGATGCCCAGCGGGTGGTGGCCAGCCAGCGCGGGGACGCCGACTCCTTTTCCACCCTGGCCACCCTGCTCTTCTCCGCCGGCGAGTTCGAGCAGGGCCGTCGCGCCGCCGACCGCGCCGTCGCCGCCGCCAAGGGCAACCAGGGCACCCAGATCCGCCGGCAGTTGGACCAGGCCGAGCAGCAGGCCCGCCAGATCACCGCCGCGATCGCCGACTTTCGCCAGCAGCTCGCTCAGGCCGGTGCCGGCGCGCCGGGCGGCGAGAACCCGCTCAGCGAGGTCGGCGGGGGAGGCCTCAGCGGCGGTGGGCTCGGCGGCGGCGGCCTGAGCACTCCCTAGTCGCGCCCTGCGCCGACCCCTTCCTATACTTGTCGTCCGCGCCGCCAGCGTGGCGCTCCAGGGCCGTTAGCTCAGCTGGTAGAGCAGGAGACTCTTAATCTCAAGGTCGCAGGTTCGATCCCTGCACGGCCCACTCCCCGCGCCTAGCGCGCGATCGTGCGGATGGTCATCAGCAGCAGAACCGAGCCGCCGATCGCGATCAGCCAGGTCTCGAGATCGAAAAACTCGTCGATCTCGCCGATGCCCAGCGCGGTCGCGATGAAGCCGCCGAGCAGGGCGCCGAGGATGCCGACCGCGGTGGTGCCGATGCAGCCGCCGGGCTCGGTGCGACCGGGAATCAGCGCCCGGGCGATGGTGCCCGCGAACAGCCCCAGCAGGATCCAGCCGAGGATCCCCACGGCCGACCGGAGCGCCCGCCTAGCGCTCCGGGCCCTGCGGCCCGGAGGCGTGGTAGCGCACGTACCAGATCACGTGGCGGGCGGCGCTGACGCCCGCGCCGATCGGGAAAAGCAGCCTGCGCATGCCTGGGACTCTATCCACAGGGGCCGCGGGATAAACGGTGACATCTCGCGAGTTCCGCTCTGGAATGCGGGTTTTGGGGTGCCGCTGGCTGCCCGCGAAGCGCATGATCGCGCAATCGGCGCGCCCTGCCCGACCCTTTAGAGCTTCTACACTGGCCCGATGAAAGTTGGGGTGATCGGGCTCGGCTACGTCGGCCTCCCCTTGGCGATCGCCTTCGCCGAGGAGGGCCATGAGGTGATCGGCCTCGACGCCGACGCCCGCAAGATCGATGCGCTGCGCGCCGGCGAGAGCTACATCGAGGACGTCTCGGCGGACAGCGTCGACGCCGTCGCCCAGAAATTCGCGGCCACCACCCACTACGAGGATCTCGACGCGTGCGAGGCGGTGATCATCTGCGTACCGACCCCGCTCAGCGAGGCGCGCGAGCCGGACCTCACCCACCTGATCGACTCCGCCACCTCGCTCTCGAGCGTACTGCGGCGCGGTCAGCTGGTTTCGCTGGAGTCGACCACCTATCCGGGCACGACCAGGGAGCGGCTGCTGCCGATCCTGGAGGAGTCCGGGTTGGCGGCGGGGCGCGACTTCCACCTCGCCTTCTCGCCGGAGCGGATCGACCCCGGCCGCACCGACTACACGGTGCGCACCACGCCAAAGCTGGTCGGCGGCCTGACCGAGGCCTGCACCGAGCGCGCCCGCGAGCTCTACGAGCTGATCTGCGAC
>CAYZPZ010000151.1:0-5165 GCA_964480205.1 uncultured Conexibacteraceae bacterium | reverse complement strand
AGCTCGCTCCCGGCGACCGGATCGAGCTGTTCGAGGGCGCCGCGGTGGAGGGCTAACCGATTCCGATGGCGACTCGAAAGACACGACCGACCAGCCCCGGGCGCCGCTTCGGCACCTACCAGCACCGTCAGGAGCTGACCGGCGACGACCCCGCGAAGAGGCTGGTCAAGGGAAAGAAGCGCTCCAGCGGCCGCAACGCCGCCGGCCGGGTCACCTCCCGGCACCGCGGCGGGGGGGCGAAGCGCCGCTACCGGACGATCGACTTCAAGCGCACCAAGGACGGGGTCCCCGCCAAGGTGGCGACGATCGAGTACGACCCGAACCGCAGCGCCTACATCGCCCTGCTCAACTACGCCGACGGCGAGAAGCGCTACATCCTCGCCCCGCAGGGGCTCAGGGTCGGCGCGCAGGTCTCCTCGGGCGAGGGCGCGGACATCGCCCCCGGCAACGCGCTCCCGCTGGGCCGGATCCCCACCGGCACCGTCGTCCACAACGTGGAGCTGGTACCCGGACAGGGCGGCCGGTTGGGCCGCGCCGCCGGCAGCGCGATCCAGGTGGTCGCCAAGGAGGGCCCGATGGTCTCGCTGCGCCTGCCCTCCTCGGAGGTGCGGATGGTCCGGGGCCAGTGCCGAGCGACCGTGGGCGCCCTCTCCAACGCCGAGCACCAGAACGTCAAGTGGGGCAAGGCCGGCCGAAACCGTCACCGCGGCAAGCGTCCGCAGACCCGCGGCGTGGCGATGAACCCCGTCGATCACCCCCATGGCGGCGGCGAGGCCCACCACACCCCAGGCGGGCACCCGGTGACCCCCTGGGGCAAGCCGACGCTCGGCTACCGCACCCGCAAGAAGCGCAAGCGCTCCGACGCGATGATCGTGCGCGGGCGCAGGAGAAAGAAGAGGTAAGTCACCGATGGGACGCTCGACCAGGAAGGGACCGTGGGCGGAGGAGCGCCTGATGAAGCGCGTCAACGCGATGAACGAGTCGGGTCAGAAGCAGATGCTGAAGACCTGGTCCCGGCATTCCACCGTCTTTCCGGAGATGGTCGGCCACACGATCGCCGTCCACGACGGCCGCAAGCACGTGCCCGTCTACATCTCCGAGTCCATGGTCGGACACAAGCTCGGCGAGTTCGCCCCGACCCGCACTTTCCGCGCCCACTCCGGGGCCGGCTCAAAGGCGGAGGAGTAAGGAGGGCTGATGGCGGAGCGAAAGAAGTCAACCGGCTCGAGCAGCGAGACCGAGGCGAAGCGCGAGGCCGAGTCCAAGGGCACCGGCAAGGGAGGTCGATCACAAACGGCGGCCACAAACACCGCCGCCGAATCAAAGAAGGCCGAGTCGAAGGGCCGCGCCCGGGCGAGCAAGAAGGCCGAGTCCGGCAAGAAGGACGCTCCCAAGAAGGAGGCCAGGCCGAAGGCCACCGCCAAGGGCAAGTCCACCGCCAAGGCCAAGGCCGAGAGCAAGTCCGCCGGCGCCAAGGCGACCTCCAAGACCGCCGATCCCAAGGCCGCCGAGAAGTCGAAGGCCCCGGCCCGCAAGTCCCAGGCCCGCAAGCCGGCCGCGAAGTCGAAGGCGAAGCCGAAGCCGAAGGAGGCTCCCGAGCGCCCGATGGTCAACGCCAGCGCCCGCTTCGTCCGGGTGGCCCCGCGCAAGGCGCGCCTGCTCGCCGACCAGGTCCGCGGCCTCTCGCTGGAGGACGCGAAGACGCTGCTTCGCTTCTCGCCGCGCAGCGCCGCCCGCGACATCTCCAAGCTGCTCGATTCCGCCGCCGCCAACGCGGAGAACAACCACGACCTCATCGCCGACGAGTTGCGCATCGCCGACCTGCGGGTGGACGAGGGCCCAACCCTGCGCCGCTACCGGCCGCGCGCCCTCGGCCGCGCCACCCGGATCAACAAGCGAACCAGCCACATCAAGGTGGCCCTGACACCGGAGGACTAGGAGGAACGATGGGACAGAAGATCCACCCCGAAGGCTTCCGGGTCGGCTACATCCACGACTGGAAGTCGAACTGGTTCAACGAGCGGGACTTCGCGGACTACCTGCTCGAGGACATCCAGATCCGCGAGCACATCGAGAACAAGCTCTCCCACGCTGGTCTCTCGGAGATCACGATCGTCAAGGGATCCGGCGAGATCGCGGTCGACATCTCCACCGCCCGGCCGGGGATCGTGATCGGCAAGGCCGGCAGCGAGGTCGACGCGCTGCGCCGCGAGCTGCACAAGATCACCGGCCGCCCGGTCAAGGTCAACATCAAGGAGATCAAGCGCCCCGAGCTCGACGCCAAGCTGGTCGCGCAGGGGATCGCCGAGCAGCTTCAGAACCGGGTCGCCTTCCGCCGCGCGATGAAGCGCGCGCTGACCTCGGCGATGCGCTCCGGCGCCAAGGGAGTCAAGGTTCAGGTCTCCGGCCGCCTCGGCGGCGCGGAGATGGCGCGCACTGAGGGCTACTCCGACGGCCGCGTGCCCCTGCACACCCTCCGCGCGGACATCGACTACGGGTTCGTCGAGGCGCGCACCACCACGGGCCGGATCGGCGTCAAGTGCTGGATCAACAAGGGCGAGGTGATGCCCGAGGGCTTCCGCGCCGATGGCGGCGAAGGCGATGGCGGCTCCACCTCCTCCCCCTCCGGCGGCAGGCGAGGAGGTCGTAGCTGATGCTGATGCCGAAGCGGGTTCGCTACCGCAAGCAGATGCGTGGCCGCATGCGCGGCTACTCCAAGGGCGGCAACTCGGTCGACTTCGGCGAGTTCGGCCTGAAGGCGATGGAGCGCGGCTGGATCACCAACCGCCAGATCGAGGCCGCCCGCGTGGCGATGACCCGAAAGATCAAGCGTGGCGGCAAGGTCTGGATCAACATCTTCCCTGACAAGCCGATCACCGCCAAGCCCGCCGAGACCCGAATGGGATCCGGAAAGGGCAACCCTGAGGGCTGGGTCGCGGTGGTCAAGCCCGGCCGGGTGATGTTCGAACTCGCCGGCGTGCCCGAGGATCTGGCCAAGGACGCGATGCGCCTGGCGGGCCACAAGCTTCCGATCAAGACCAAGATCGTGCGCCGTGAGGGGGGTGGCGAGTCGTGAAGTCCGCGGAGGTTCACAACATGAAGGACGACGAGCTGCTCGAGGCGATCAAGCAGAACCGCTCCGAGCAGTTCAGCCTGCGCTTCCAGCACGCCACCGGCGAGCTCGAGAACACCTCCCGGCTGGGCGCCGTGCGCCGGGATGTCGCCCGGCTCCTGACCGTGGCGAAGGAGCGCGGAATCGACTTGGAGCAGGAGCTGAAGGACTGAGATGGCCGAGGAAGAGCGCAACGAGAACACAGAAGAGACCGCCGAGGAGCAGCCCCAGGCCGAGGAGAAGCCGGTCCAGGCCGAGGAGCCCCAGGCCGAGTTCACCGGGCAGGCCGAGGCCGAGGCGGCTGACGAGCAGCCCGAGGGCGAGGAGGCCGCTGCAGACGACGACGCCGGCGACGACGCCGACGCGGAGGCTCCTGCCGAGGCGGACCAAGAGCTGGAGGGCCTGGACTGGAAGGCCCGCCGGCGCCTGGAGCGCTCGCGCCAGCGGGCCGAGCCCGTCCCGCAGCGCAGCCCGACCGAGCGCGCCACAGAGCGCGCCCAGCGTCGCGCGGCCGCCCGCAAGGCGCGCAGCGCCTACCGGCGCAAGCGCCGGGAGGGGGGCGAGGGCGCCGGCACCCCGCCGGCCGACCGTCGCTCGGTGGCGCGCAAGATGCGACAGGGGCGGGTGGTCTCGGACAAGGCCGACAAGACGATCACAGTCCGCATCGACGTCGCCCACCGTCACCCCACCTACGAGAAGATCATCCGCAGTTCCAACACCCTGCGGGCGCACGACGAGCGCAACGAGGCGGGCGAGGGCGACCTGGTCCGCGTCGTGGAGACCCGGCCGATCTCGCGCCGCAAGCGCTGGCGGCTGGTTGAGGTCCTGGAGAAGGCGAAGTAGGGGGGCGGCCTCGTGATCCAGCAGGAGTCAAAGCTCAAGGTCGCCGACAACTCGGGCGCGCGCGAGATCCTCTGCATCCGGGTCAAGGGCGGCTCGCACCGTCGCTACGCTCGAATCGGAGACGTGATCACCGCTACCGTCAAGCAGGCCACCCCGCGCGGGGGCGTCCGCAAGGGCGAGGTCGTGGAGGCCGTCGTCGTCCGTACCCGCAAGCAGCTCGGGCGCAAGGACGGCACCTACATCGCCTTCGACGAGAACGCGGCGGTTCTGATCGACCCGCAGGGCGCGCCGCGGGGGACCCGGATCTTCGGCCCGGTGGCGCGCGAGCTGCGCGACAAGAAGTTCATGCGAATCGTGTCCTTGGCGCCGGAGGTCCTCTGATGAGCAAAGGGATGAAGATCCGCAAGGACGACAACGTCAAGGTCATCGGCGGCAAGGACCGCGGCAAGACCGGCAAGGTGATCCGCACCGAGCCCAGGCGGGGCCTGGTCTACGTCGAGGGCCTCAACGTGGTCAAGCGCCACCAGCGCCCGACCTCGGTCAAGGAGGCCCAGAAGGGGGCGCAGGTCGGTGGCATCGTCGAGAAGGAGGGCCCGATCCACATCTCCAACGTGATGCTGCTCGACCCCACCAACAACCAGCCCACCCGGGTGCGCGTGGAGCGCGACTCCGAGGGCCGGCGCAAGCGGATCGCCACCAAGACCGGAAACCGGATCGATTAGGGACCTGACCATGGAAGCAGCGACCGAACAGCAGAAGCAGGCAGCGCCGCCGCCCCGGCTGCGCGAGCACTACGAGCAGGAGGTGAAGGCCCAGCTCACCCAGCGTTTCGGCTACTCGAGCCCGATGGGGGTCCCCTCCCTGCAGAAGATCACCCTCAACATGGGGATCGGCGAGGCCAAGCAGAACACGCAGATGCTGGAGGCGGCCACCGAGCAGCTGGCGACGATCGCCGGACAGCGGCCCAGCGTGCGGCGGGCCAAGAAGTCGGTCGCCTCGTTCAAGGTGCGCGAGGGGATGCCGATCGGCGTCGCGGTGACGCTGCGGCGAGCCCGGATGTGGGAGTTCCTCGACCGGCTCACCTCCGTGGCGATCCCTCGGATCCGCGACTTCCGGGGGCTCAGCCCGCGGTCCTTCGACGGTCGTGGGAACTACTCGATGGGCATCCGCGAGCAGATCATCTTCCCGGAGATCGACTACGACTCGATCG
>CAYZPZ010000150.1:0-5177 GCA_964480205.1 uncultured Conexibacteraceae bacterium | reverse complement strand
CGAGGCCGTCGGGGGTGAAGTTGGCCATCCCGATCGTGCCGCCGGGGCGGCAGACACGGAGCAACTGGTCAGCGACCGCCTGCTGGTCGGGGGCGAACATCGCCCCTGCCGATGAGGTAACGACGTCGAACTCGCCGTCGCCGAACGGCAGCGCCTGGGCGTCACCCTCGATCCACTCGAGCTCTACTCCGCGCTCGCGCGCTTCGCGCTCACCGGCCTTCATGTTCTCGACCGTGATGTCTGAAGCGATGACGTCGGCGCCAGCCTCGGCGGCGCGAATCGCGACGTTGCCGGTCCCGGCCCCGACGTCGAGCACGCGCTGGCCCGCGCCAATCCCGCAAGCGGTGACGAGCTCGCGGCCGAGCTGCTGTATGTCGAGCTCCCTGGCATAACGGCTGTAGTCGCCGAGCGCCCACATCCCGCGCACCGCGGCCCTCACCTCGTCGGGCAGTCCCTTCGTGCCCGTTTGCTGGTCGGTCATCGCAGCCTCCTCGATCGTGGCACGCGCTTGAGCTGCGCCATCGCCTGGGCCGCCGCATCGTGCCGCCTCGTCGCCATCGTACGAGGGGTTGGCTCGCTCCGCTTCGCCAGAGACGGGTCATCCTTGCGCGCGCCCCCGAGGCCCGGTGAATCGGGCGCGTTGGCCGCTCCTCCTTCCGACTGCGAGCAAGCGCCTCGGTCGCCAAGGCGGGACTCCTCTTCCACCGTCGGGACATTCGTCGGAACAATTTGAGCGACTTTCAGCATGCAAAGCGGCACTCCAGGGTCATCGGACCGAAGCGCCTACCTATCGCCGTCCTCCCGCAGGACGCTTCAGCCCGCCGGGGCGGGTGCGAACTGAAGTGAGTACAGCTCGAGCTCGCCCGCGAGCCGCAGCTCGAGCCGATGTCGCTCGTGGCGGGGATGCTCGGCCAGCGCGTGCAGGCCATGGTGGGCGACCCCCAGCGTCCGCGACTCGGCTCCGTCGAGGCCGACCCGCAGCTCGCCCTCGCCGGCGACCGCGGCATAGGCGGCACCGGCTTCGTAGTCGGCGGTCAGGGGACCATCGGCCTCGGTGCGGGTCCAGGGGCGCTCCGGCGAGCCGCCGGGAAACAGCTCGGGGGTCGGGGCGATCACCTGGGCGCCGGCCTCGTCCCCGGGGCGGATCGGCGCCACGGTCGGCGGCCAGTCGCCATCAGGCGGCTCGCCCAGCTCCTGCCTGATCGCCTCCTCGGTCCCCTCGTACTCGCCCTCCCCGAGGTGATACCAGCGCAGCCCACCGCCCTTCCCCCAGAGGAAGAGCGACGGCCAGCCCTTGCAGCCGTAGTCGCGCCAGATCGCCAGCTCCGCATCGACCGCCACCGGCCACTCGATCCGCAGTCGCGGCAGGGCACCCTCGACCGCCCCGGCCGGACGGGTGAACGGGAAGCGTGGGGAGTGGACGCCGACCAGCTCCAGCCCGTGGGGCGCGTACCGCTCCCGCCAGGCGATGAGGTAGGGCAGCGCGCGCAGGCTGTTGAGCTGCGCGAAGTCGAAGAAGTGGACCAGAACGGGGCGCTCGACGAGCAGGCGCTCCAGTCTCGGCTCGGGGCCTCCAACCCAGGCGGTGCCGCCGGGGAAAGGGGGCGCGGCGATATCGCGGCGGGGCGGGCGCAAGCGGGCAGAGTATTCTCACCGGGCCCGAAAGAGTGACGGCAACCGAGAGGAGAGCAGGAGCGTGAGCGCAGAGCTTTGGGAGCGAATCGAGCAGAGGCGAGCACAGCACAACGTGCTCGGGCACCCCTTCTACGTGCGCTGGTCGGCGGGCGAGCTGAGTCCGCAGGAGCTGGCTCGCTACGCGGGCCAGTACCGCCACGCCACCCAGGCGCTGGCCAAGCTTTGCGCCGACGCTGCCGAGCTGGCGCCCGAGGAGCGGCGGGCCGAGCTCGAGCGCCACGCCCAGGAGGAGCAGCACCACATCGCGCTCTGGGACGCCTTCGTCGAGCAGGCGGGTGGCGAGATCGGCGCCGAGCCCACGGCGGAGACGGCGGAGTGCGTGCACTCCTGGACCGCCCCGAGCGGGTATTTGAGCGCGCTGGCCCGGCTCTACGCGATCGAGAGCGGGCAGCCCGAGATCTCTCGCATCAAGCGCGAGGGCCTGGCCCGCTTCTACGGGATCGACGGAGGGTCCGGCAGCGAGTACTTCCGGGTGCACGAGCGAAGCGACGAGGCGCATGCCGAGCAGTCCCGCCGGCTGATCGCCGAGGCCCTGAGCCGCGGGGAGGAGGACGCCGTGGTGGAGGCGGCCGAGTCCGCGTTCCGCGCCAACTGGCGCCTGCTTGACGGAGTCTCCTAGGACCGAACGGGTGGGCGGCCGATGACCGACCGGGCGATCGGGATCGCCCTCGGAATACTGCTCGGGCTGGCGATCGTGATCGGGTTCGTGTTCCTGGGCAGCTCGGACACGATCGACGCGCCTTCGCTCTCGGGCGAGGAGACGCAGCGGGAGCGGCCGGCGACTGGACCTGGGCAGGAGCCCGCGCAGCCTTAGAATCCGCGCCCGCCAAGGAGGTCTTGCATGCAGTCGAACCTAGCCAGGGCAGGAATCCTCGTCGCGCTCGCGGCCGCGGCCGTCGTGCTCTTCGTCGTGCTCAGCGGCTCGGACGCCGACGACGACGGTGAGCGGGACGCGACCCAGGGAACGGCCACCGCGACCGTCCCGGCCGAGCCGGCGGTGGAGACCGTGACGATGCGCGACGGCGCGCCGGTGGGCGGCGTTCGCCGCCTCACCTACACCAGGGGTGACCGGATCCGGATCCGCGTGCAGCTCGACGAGAAGCAGGAGGACGTCCACATCCACGGCTACGACGAGCAGGTCGTCAACCCCGGACCGGGACGCGTCAGCTTCGACTTCCCGGCCCGCCTCGACGGCGCCTACGAGCTGGAGGCGCACGGCCCCGACGGTGATGTGGTGCTGGCCGAGATCGTGGTCAACCCGGGCTGAGGCTCGGGCCCGCGCCGCGGATGAGCCGATCGCGAATTGCAGCCGCGGCCGCGGGCTGCGGGCTCGCAGCTCTGGCCCTGCCGGACGCGGCGGGCGCACACGCGCTGGTAGGTCGCCAGGATCTCCCGATCCCAGCCTGGCTGTTCGCCTGGGGGGCATCCCTGGTGCTGATCGTCTCCTTCGCCCTGCTCTCGGTTGCCTGGCGCAGCGCGCGGCTTCAGGAGCAGGGCTGGCGCTCCGTCTCCGCGGGCCTCTCGCGGGCCCTGATCAACCCGGTCACCGACACGCTCGCGGGCGCCCTGGGGGTACTGCTGCTGGCCACGGTCGTCTACTCCGGCCTGCAGGGAACCGAGGACCCCACCAGGAACTTCTCGATCACCTTCGTGTTCGTCACGGCCTGGCTGGGCCTGGTGCTGCTCAGCGTCCTGTTCGGGGACCTGTTCCGCGCCTTCAACCCGTGGCGCGCGATCGCACGCGCCTTCTCCCGGGTCTTCCGGCTCGTGGCCCGGCAGGGTGCCCCAGCGCCGCTCGCCTACCCCGAGCGGCTCGGGCAGCTTCCAGCCGTGGTCGGCTTGATCGCCTTCGTCTGGCTCGAGCTCGTCTACGGCTCGGCGGCGGGGGTGGGGCTGCGGCCCGAGACGGTCGCCGTGGCGACGGTCATCTACAGCGCGCTCACCCTGCTGGCGATGGCCCTGTTCGGGATCGACGAGTGGCTGGAGCGCGGCGAGACCTTCTCGGTCTACTTCCGGATGTTCTCCTCGCTGTCGGTGCTCGAGGTCCGTGACGGCAAGCTGGGCCGTCGCCGGCCGCTCTCGGGCGCGGTGCCGTGGGGACAGGTGCCCTGGGCGCTGGGGATGGTCCTCGTCTCGATCGCGACGACCTCGTACGACGGCGCCCAGGAGGGGGCGCTGGCCACGCCGATCCGCGAGACCTTCGATCTGATCGAGGGAGCCGGGGTCGGGGTGGTGGCGTCGTTTCGGATCAACGGCACGATCTGGATGGGGATAGCGATCGCCGCGGTCTGGCTGCTGTTCGCGCTCGGGGTCCGCGGCATGCACACGGTCTCGGGCTCGCCGCCGGTGCGTGAGCTGGGGCGGGCCTTCGCCGGCACCCTGATCCCGATCGCCCTCGCCTACCTCGTGGCTCACTACTTCAGCCTCTTCGTCTTCCAGGAGCAGGCCCAGTTCACCTACCTGCTCTCGGATCCCCTTGGTGATGGCTCGAACCTGTTCGGAACCGCGAGCGGCGGCATCGACTACGGGCTGATCAGCGCCAACGGCGTCTGGTACACGCAGGTGGGTGCTCTGGTCGTCGGGCACGTCGCCGCCCTGACGCTCGCCCACGACCGTGCCCTGGCGGTCTACGACGACGTCAAGCTGGCCACCCGCTCCCAGTACTGGATGCTGGCGGTGATGGTCGCCTTCACCTCCCTAGGGCTCTACCTGCTCTCGCAGGCGAACGCCTGAGCCATGGACGGCCCCAGTCAGCCGGGTGCTGGCGCTCGCGTTCGCTTGATCTTCGCCGGCATGCTGGGATGCGGCCTGCTGGCGGCGGTGATGGCCGTCGCCCTGACCCAAGACGGGGGCCCCTCTCCCGAGCCTGCCGATCCCGCCTGCGTCTCAGCCTGGAACGAGGATCCAGCGGCGACGACCCTCGGACGCCATCAATTCGCGGTGCATCGATACCAACGGGCCCAGGTGGCCAGGCTGGGATCGGGCGCCGAGCCGGATCCGTCCGGGGACTGCGCGGTGATCTTCGCGGCCTCCACCCTCGACGCCGAGCTGGCGGCGGCCGGCCAGATCCAGGTTGGCGGCCAATGGAGCGCCTTGAGCGGGCAGCCCGGAATCACCCCTGAGCGGCTCGAGCAGCTTCAGCGCGATGCGGCCGGGCTCGCCAACGCGCGGGTCGGGGAGGGCGGCCAGCTGGATGCGGACGACTGACAGCCGTCGCGCTTCTCAGTCGGATAGCCGCTGCATCGCGATCCCCAGCTGCTGGGTCTCGATCCCGCCGCCCTCCAGGACCACGACCACGTTGGCGGCCCGGTAGCAGAGCAGGTCGGCGCTTTCCTCACACGAGCTGAGCTTGCTCTCGGCGCCGTCGCCGTCGTCGAACACCGACAGCGAGCCGCCGGTGTGTCGGTCCTTCCCTTCCTCGCCGGGCAGCTCCGCGACCGGCTCGAGCTCGACCGCGTAGAGCTCCTGGTCGGGGTCCTCGC
>CAYZPZ010000149.1:0-5178 GCA_964480205.1 uncultured Conexibacteraceae bacterium | reverse complement strand
CGCCGGTCCCGGCCAGGCGATCGGCGCCAAGCTCGCCCATCCCGAGCGCCAGGTCTGCCTGCTGCTGGGCGACGGGGCCTTCGGGTTCTCGGCGATGGAGTTCGACACGATGGCGCGCCACAACCTGCCGGTGGTGGCGGTGATGGGCAACAACGGCATCTGGGCGCTCGAGCACCACCCGATGAAGTTCCTCTACGGCTACTCGCTGGCGGCCGAGCTGCGACCCGAGACCCGCTACGACGAGGTGGTCTCCGCCCTGGGCTGTCACGGCGAGCTGGTCCGCTCTCCCGACGAGCTCACCCCCGCCCTGGAGCGGGCGTTCGCCTCCGGCAAGCCCGCGCTGGTCAACGTGCTCACCGACCCCGAGGTGGTCTACCCGCGCCGCGCGAACCTGGCCTGAGCGGGCGGCCCGCGGCTGGGATCGGGGCCGCGCTGTAGTCTGGGTAGGAAGCATTCGCCCGGCGGCCCTTGCCCTCGTCCCTCGCGCGAATCGATCCCGGGGGCGCTGAGGTAAGGAGCCAGATGACGGAGTCGATCGCGGCCGGGCAGGCGCCCGCACTCGCTTGGACCTGCGGGCGCTGCGAGGTGACCGCTTCCTGGATGGCGGGGACCACCGCGCCGGAGCTGCCCCAGGGGTGGATCGCCGACGCTGAGGAGTTCTTCTGCCTCAACTGCCGCCGCGAGCGCGCCGCCGAGGAGGCTGAGGTCCCCGAGGACGCCCCCGCCGCCGAGCGCTCCAAGCTGCGGGCCCGCGCCAAGGTCGAGTTCGAGATCCTGCGCGACCCGGACCGTCCCGACAACAAGATCGCCAAGGCCTGCCGCACCTCCCCGATCGCGATCCGCAAGGCGCGCCAGCGAATCGGAGCTCCCGCCCCTTCACCGCGCTGACTGCTACCGTGGTCGCCGTCGGGTGAGCGCCGTCAGCGGCGACACCCGAGAGGTTCCGTTTCTCCCTGCGCTTCTCAATGAGCTCTCGGGGTCGCTGGATCTCCCCGAATCACTCATAAGGAGAACGCATCACATGTCAAAGTCATTCGCCGATCTCGGCGTGTCTCGCCCTATCGTGGGCGCGCTCGCCAAGCGCGGCTTCACCGAGCCCTTCGCAGTGCAGCGGCTCGCCATCGCCGACGTTCTCGCCGGCAAGGACGTACTCGTGCAGTCGCCGACCGGATCGGGCAAGACGCTCGCCTTCGGCGTGCCGATCTGCGATCTGATCGAGGCCGATGAGCGCCGTCCCGCGGCGCTCATCCTCGCTCCCACCAGGGAGCTCGCCGAGCAGATCGTCGACGAGCTGCATTCGGTCGCCCACTCGCGCGCGCTCAAGGTGGCGCCGGTGTTCGGCGGCGTCGGCATCGCCCCACAGGCCCGCAAGGCCGCCAGGGCCCACATCGTCGTCGCCACCCCCGGCCGCCTGGAGGACCTGATGCAGCGCGGCGACATCACCCTCGAGAACGTCCGCGTACTCGTCCTCGACGAGGCCGACCGCATGCTCGACATGGGCTTCAAGCCGCCGGTCGACCGGATCGTCTCCAAGATGCCGAGGGAGCGCCAGACGCTGTTCTTCAGCGCCACCCTCGAGGGCGCGGCCGGACAGCTCGCCAAGGCCTACACCCGCGACGCGGTCCGCCACATCCACGCGCCCAAGGTCGAAAAGCACAAGGAGACCGAGCATCGCTTCATCCACCTCGCCCATCAGGACAAGGTGAATGCGCTGGTCGCCGAGCTTCGCCACAGCGAGCGCGGCCGTACCCTGGTCTTCGTCCGCACCAAGCGCGGTGCCGACCGGCTGGTCCGCAAGCTCACCCGTCACAAGATCAACGCCCTGGCGATGCACGGCAACAAGAACCAGAACCAGCGCCGCCGCGCCCTCGCCAGCTTCGAAGCGGGCGACTGCGACACGCTGGTGGCGACCGACGTCGCCGCCCGCGGCATCGACGTCGCCGCGATCACCCACGTGATCAACTTCGATGCCCCGGAGGACCGCGACGCCTACGTCCACCGCACCGGCCGCACCGGCCGCGCCGGCGCCACGGGTGTGGCCGCCAGCTTCATCCTCCCCGACCAGGCCCACGAGATGGGACGGGTCGCCAGGGAGCTGGGGCTGCGCCGCGAGTTCGACGCCAATCGTCCCGCGGGCCACGCCGCCCGTCTGCATCCGACCCCTAGCTCTGGCCAATCTTCCCGCAACGCCAATCGCAACGGGAACGCCGCTCGGAGCAAGTCCGGCAACGGCCGCCCGAGCGGCAAGAGCTTCAGCAAGAGCTACGGGTCCGCGGGCGGCGGCAGGGGTCGCGGCCGGCGTCGGCGGGGCTGAGCGCCGTGCCCGCCCCCCTGATCGAGTTCCCCGCCGATGATCCCGAGCGCGCCAGGGGCTTCTGGCGGGGTCTGCTCGGTATCGACCTGGCGCCGCGCTCGAGCGAGCAGGGAGATGGCTGGGAGGGCGAAGGCGATGGGCTCCGCCTCGGCGTCCACCGGCGCGGGCCGGGACCGGGAGACACCGCTTCGCTTCCCTACTTCAGCGTTCCCGACCTGTCCGCGGCCCTGGGCGCAGTCGAAGGCCGGGGCGGCTCGGTGATCCACCCCGGCGAGCGCTGGGCGATCTGCCGAGACTGCGAGGGCAGCCCCTTTGCGCTCGCCGCCGCGACGGAGCAGCCACGATCCGCAACGACGACAGGAGGGGCACCATGAGCGATTCCGAGCCGATCCGCGAGCCGATCACGCCGGAGGGCATCACCGCCCTGCGAGCCGAGATCTCACAGCTCGAAGGTCCCGCCCGGGCCGAGATCGTGGCCCGGATCAAGTCGGCCCGAGAGCTCGGCGATCTGAAGGAGAACGCGGATTACCACATCGCCAAGGACGATCAGGCGCTGCTGGAGGCGAAGATCAAGCGCCTGCGCCAGCGGCTCCGGGCCGCGTCCGTGGTCGAGGTCGAGGACGCCGGTGATCGCTTCGCCTTCGGCCGTACGGCGGAGGTGCTCGAGGCCGCCACCGGCACGGTCCACACCTGGACCCTGGTCGGCGCCACCGAGGCCGACCCGGCGCAGGGGTCGCTGTCGGTCGAGTCGCCGGTCGGACGCGGCCTGGTCGACCGCTCGGTCGGCGAACCAGTGCAGGTCGAGACGCCCGGCGGTCGGAAGGCCTATCGGGTGCAGAAGGTGCTCGAGACCGGCGCGGGCCAGCGTGAACGCGATTTGTCAAGTTGATGAGTGTTCGCTAAAATGCGCACGCAGGTAGGGAGAGGCAGGAACAGGCACGAGTCGCCCGACGGAGCATCACCCTCACGCCCTCGGTAGCGAGCAAATGTCCGAGGGTCAGAAAGGTGTGAAACACGTTGTCTAAGGCGATTACCGACGTTTGGACCTGTCAGCGCTGTGAGGTGACAGTGCGCTGGATGCCCGATGCCGAGCGCCCTGCGCGGCCGGCGAACTGGATCACGGACGGGGGCAAGCACTACTGCCTCGCCTGCCAGCGCGAGCGGGCCGCCGAGGCGGTGCTCGAGGACCTCCCCGCGGATGCCCCGGTGCAGGAGAAGCTCAAGCTCAGCTCCGCGGCGCGGATCGAGTTCGAGCTGAGGCGAGATCCCGAGCTGCCCGACAGCAAGATCGCCAAGGCCTGTCGCACCTCGATGGCCGCGGTTCGCAAGAGCCGCGAGCAGCTCGGCGTCCCCGCGCCGCGGCTGACCAAGGCCAAGGCCTAGCCGGCGCGGCGCTAGTCCGCCGCGACCAGCCCGAGGACCTGCTCGCCGTGGCGCTCCAGGAAGGTGGGGCCGACGCCGTGGATCGCGGCCAGGGCCTGAGCGTCCCGGGGGCGGGATGCGGCGATCGCCTCCAGGGTGCGGTTGTTGGCGACGGTGTAGGCGGGCTTTCCCTGCGCCACCCTGAGCCGCCACTCCTTGAGCGTGGCGAGCAGCGCCTCATCCTCGGGCCCGAGGTCCGTCGGCGGGGCGCTCGACTTTCGGCTCCCCCGCTTCCGGGGCTTCACCTCGAGTGATTCGGGGTCCGGAAGCCAGCCCGGATCGCAGACGTCGCAGCAGCGCCCCTCGGGTGCTCCGGGGGTCTCATCGCCGAAGTGGTCGAGAAGCCGCCGGCGCCGGCAGGCGTCGGAGAAGCTGAACGACTCGACCGCGCGGTAGGCCCGCCAGGAGCGATCGCGCGCCGCCGCGCAGGTGGCTCGAGCCTGGGCCAGGTTGAAGGAGCCGCTCAGGGTGAGCGCCAGCCGCCCGCCCGGCGCCGGCTCCACCGACAGTGCCCCGGCACGCTCGGCGATCGCCAGCTTCACCCGGTCGGTGTCGCGGCGCGGGTTGTCGATCTCCAGCTCGCCGTCGACGGAGAGCGCCCGCAGCCGCTGCGCGTAGTGCAGCACGCTCTCGGGCTCGACCTCGCGCATCTGGATGAAGCGCACCAGCCGACCCAGATCCGAGCGTCCCGCCAGCAGCACCGCCCGAGCGAACGCCCCGTCGCGCCCCGCGCGCCCGGCCTCCTGGTAGTAGGCCTCGACGCTGGTCGGGATCGCCCAGTGCCAGACCGAGCGCACGTCGGCCTTGTCCACCCCCATGCCGAAGGCGTTGGTGGCGACGATCACCTCGGCGTCGCCCTCCATGAACCGGAGCTGCGCCGAGGCGCGCTCGTCGGGCTCCATCCCCGCGTGGTAGGGCGCCGCGGTCAGCCCGACGTCGCGCAGCTCCTCGGCCACCTCTTCCGTGTCGCGGCGGGTGCCGCAGTAGACGATCGCCGGGCGGTTGCCCGGATCGGCGAGGCCGTGGCGCAGCATCGCCAGCTTGCGGGCCTTCGAGCCGATGCCCTCGAAGCGGGCGATGTCGAAGCTGAGGTTGGGCCGGTCGAAGCCTGAGCGGACCATCAGCGGATCGCGCAGGCCGAGCCGTCGCGCGATCTCTGTGGAGACCTCGGCGGTGGCGGTTGCCGTGCAGCCCATCAGGGTTGGGCGGCCCAGCCGCTCGATCACCCGCGGCAGCCGAAGGTAATCGGGGCGGAAGTCGTGCCCCCACTCCGAGATGCAGTGGGCCTCGTCGACGGCGAGCAGGTCGACCTCGCGCTCGGAGATCGCCGCCCAGAAGCTCGGCGAGGCGAAGCGCTCCGGCGAGCAGTAGACGATCCGCGCCTCACCGCTTCGGATTCGCGCCAGCGCCTCCAACGCCACCTTCTCGGGCAGCCCCGAGGC
>CAYZPZ010000148.1:0-5219 GCA_964480205.1 uncultured Conexibacteraceae bacterium | reverse complement strand
CTGGACGACCCGCCCGGCACCTACACCTGGATCCCGTTCGGCGGCGGCCGCCGCCGCTGCCTCGGCGCGAGCTTCGCGATGCTCGAGATGAAGATTGTGCTCCCGGCCGTGCTGCGGGTATACGAGCTCGGGCCGGTCGGGCCCCACGAGGCCGCGCGCAGGCGGAACATCACGGTTCGCCCGGGTCGCGCCGCGCGAGTCCGCATCGACCGCCGTTCGGTCCCAACCCCAGTCGCGGCGTGAGCGCGGACGAGCGAAACCGGCTCGTGCGCGCGATCGCGTGGCGCTCCGTGTGGCAGGGGTGGCTGGCGAACTTCGTCGGTGTCGCTGTCGTCTTCATCGCGATCGGGTTTCTGCTCGCGGTCTTTTTCGACGCCGCCGAGCGCGAGCAGCTCGGCCGCAAGAACCTTCCGTTCGTGCTAGTCGTCTTTCCCCTTGTCGGCGCGGCTTGGACCTGGATCCTGCATCGCCGAAGGGACACCGCGCTCGCATGGGTGACCGAGGGCAGGGGGCCGAGCGAGCGCGAGCACCGCCTGACGCTGGGCTTGCCCGCCTTCGTTGCGATGCTCACGGCAGCCGGCTGGGCACTCGGGGGCCTGGCCTCGTTCGCGTTCAACCTCGACCATTCGGTCGGTGCCGCTGCGGTGATCGGCGCCGCGATTTGGCTAGGCGGGGAGACGACCTCCGCGCTCGCGTTCCTGATCAGCGAGAGGATCATGCGGCCGATCACCGCTCTCGCCCTCGCCGCACGCACTCCCGAGGGGTCGACGGCGCCGGGTGTCCGCGACCGGTTGCTCGCCGCTTGGAGCCTCGGGACCGCCGCGCCGATGATGAGCGTTCTCGTGGTCGGGATCGTTGGTGTCACCAAGCCCGGGGTCGAAACGGAGGCCGTCGCCGCTGCATGTGTCTTCCTTGGTGCCGTCGCGCTTGGCGTCGGGTTCCTGGTGACCGTCATCGCATCCAGAGCGATCGCCGATCCGCTCAATTCAGTGCGCGCCGGGGTAGAGCGCGTCGCCGCCGGGGACCTCGAAGCCAAGGTCGAGATCGACGACGCCAGCGAGGTGGGGCTGCTGCAGGCCGGCTTCAACCGAATGGCCGAGGGGCTGCGGGAGCGAGAGCGGATCCGGGATCTGTTCGGCCGCCACGTCGGCCACGAGGTGGCGCGCGCGGCGCTGCGCGATCGCACCCGCCTCGGCGGGGAGGAGCGCGAGATCGGCGCCGTCTTCGTCGATCTGGTCGGCTCGACTTCGCTAGCGCTCGCGATGCCGCCGACGGAGGTGGTCCGGCTGCTCAACCGCTTCTTCCGGGTGGTGATCGAGGTGGTCGAGGCGGAGGCGGGGTTCGTGAACAAGTTCGAGGGCGACGCGGCACTGTGCGTGTTCGGCGCCCCGGTGGCGGGCGAGGACCCGGCCGGCCGCGCTCTGTGCGCCGCTCGCACCCTCGCCGAGCGCCTCGATCGTGAGGTGCCGGAGGTCGGCTACGGGATCGGGGTCTCCGCCGGGAAGGCGGTGGCCGGGAACGTCGGGTCCGAGCAGCGGTTCGAGTACACGGTGATCGGCGACCCCGTGAACGAAGCCGCGCGTCTCTCCGACCTCGCGAAGGAGCGTGAGGAGCGCGTAGTCGCCTCCGACGCGGCTCTCGCCCGGGCCAAAGGCCCCGAGCGGGACGAGTGGCAGGAGGGCGAGCGCACGGTCCTTCGCGGCCGCCTCGACGCCACCATCCTGGCCTCGCCCCGAGGGGCCTAGGTTAAGCGCCGCGATCCCAACGTTTCCTCGCGCGAAACGCGGGTAATGGCAAGGCTCATTCGACCGCTCCCCAGGGAGGTGGATCACCGTGCTCACAATCACCCCACAGGCCTCTGAGGCCATCCGCGGAATCCTCGCGTCCGAGGAGGTTCCGGACGGAGCGATGCTGCGGCTCAGCTCTCAGCCCCAGCCCGATCCCCAGGCGGGGACGGGATTGGTGATCTCGGTCACCGATTCGCCGCCGGCCGAGGACAAGACGGTCGAGGGCGAGGAGGTGAAGGTCTCGGTCGAGCCCACCGCCGCCGAGATCCTCGACGACAAGCAGCTCGATGCCACCGTCAGGGAGGGCCAGGTCGCCTTCACGATCGGCGATCAGTAGGGCGGAGCCAGCGCCGGCCCGCCCGTCCCGGAACGTCCGGGCGGGGCGCTGAGATACGGATCCGATGCGGCAAGCGTCCCGACACCTGCCGTGGGAGACCCTTTCCGCGATCGCCAGGGCCGGCGCGAAGTGCACCCACTGCGGCTCCCGGGAGGACCTCGTCGCTCACCACAGGATTCCCCGGAGGTATGGAGGTCTGGATCAGCTCTCCAACCTCGAGCCGGTGTGCAGACGCTGCCACCCCGGGGTAGAGCAGGAGGCGGTCGCCGAGGCCGAACTCGTCTGGGAGCGTCCCGACTGGCCGCAGCGCTCTCGGCCCGGCAGGCGCCGTCCGCGCCTCCCGCGCCTGTACTAGCCCGCGACCGCGCGCAGGTCCCTGGGGCGGTAGAGCGCGTGGAGTGTGTGGTCGTCGATCGCGGCGAGGCCGCCCTTCTTCATCTTCACCCGCGAGCCGGTGGCCATCGCCACTGCTCCGGAGAAGTCGGGCTCGTGGCCGACCAGCATCACCTCGCCGCGACCCGCGGCGAGCTCGAGCGGGTCGAAGTCGCCGCCGGCGAGACGGTCGTCGAGCTCCACCTCGACCCCGAGCGACTCGCAGGCGAGCTCCGCCGTCCCGCGCGCGCGGACCTTGGGACTCGATAGGCAGGCGTCGAGCTCGACGCCGAGTTCCTTCAGCGCCCGGCCCGCGTCGCGGGACTGGCGCTCGCCCTTCGGCGTCAGCTCGCGCTCGGCGTCGGGCTTGCCCTCGCCCGCCTCCGCGTCGCCATGTCTAAGCAGCCAGATCATCGGCGCCTCCTGAAAGGACCCTATCCCGGCCGGTGGAAAAAGATTCGTCCGGCAATTCCAGGCACACTTTCGTAACGGGGTTGTGTCTGTCCGACCCCATCGAAATCATCGCTGCGTGAGCGCGGGTGCCGTACATCTGCATGTCCACAGCGAGTACTCGCTGCTCGACGGCGCCTGCAAGGTCGACAAGCTGGCGGCGCGGGCCGCCGAACTCGGCCAGCCCGCGCTCGGCCTCACCGACCACGGCGTGATGAACGGCGCGGTCGAGCACTACAAGGCCTGCAACGCGAACGCGATCAAGCCGATCATCGGCCTGGAGGCCTACCTGGTCGACGACCGCCGCATCACGCCCGCCTCGCCGCGCTACGAGCGCAACCACCTCACGCTGCTCGCCGCCAGCGACGCGGGTTTTCGCAACCTGGTTGCGCTGAGCTCGGCGGGGTTCATGGAGGGCTTCTCCCGCGGCAAAGCCAACGTCGACATGGAGCTGCTCGAGCGCCACTCCCAGGGAGTGATCGCGCTCACCGGGTGTTTGCAGTCGCGCTTCGCGCGCCGCCTGGTCGAGGACCGCCCGGCCGACGCCCGCGCGCACCTGGACGACCTGATCCAGGCCTTCGGCCCCGAGCAGGTCTACGTGGAGCTGCAGCGCAACGGGGTCGCCGAGCAGGAGAAGGCGAACGAAGGGGCAATCCGCTTCGCGCGCGAGGTGGGCCGGCCGCTGGTCGGCACCGCCGACGTCCACTACCTGCGGCGGGAGGACTACGACAGCCACGCGGCGCTGCTCTGCGTTCAGACCAAGTCGACGATCGAGCAGCCGAAGCTCCGCTTTGACACCAACGAATTCTTCCTGAAGAGCACCGAGGAGCTCGCGGAGTCCTTCTCCGATCTGCCCGAGGCGATCGCCTCCACCGGCGAGATCGCCGAGCGCTGCGAGCTGGAGATGGAGCTGGGCAAGCTGCTGCTGCCGCGCTTTCCCACGCCCGAGGGAACCGAGCCCGGCCAGATGCTGCGGGAGCTGGCCGCCGAAGGCCTGGCCCGCCGCTATGGCGATCCGCCGCCCGCCGAGGCCCGCGAGCGCCTGGACTTCGAGCTCGGCGTGATCTCGGAGATGGGGTTCGAGTCCTACTTCCTGATCGTCTGGGACTTCGTCCGCTACGCGAAGGGGGAGGGGATCGCGGTCGGGCCGGGGCGCGGCTCCGCCGCCGGCTCGATCGTCGCCTACGCGCTGGAGATCACAGACATCGATCCGCTCGCCAACGACCTGCTCTTCGAGCGCTTCCTCAACCCGGGTCGCAAGTCGATGCCCGACATCGACATCGACTTCTCGGTCCGCGGCCGCGAGCGGGTAATCCGCTACGTCGCCGACAAGTACGGCCGCGACTGCGTCGCGCAGATCATCACCTTCGGCAAGATGGCCCCGCGCGCGGCCACCCGCGACGCCGCCCGGGTGCTGGGCTACGACTACGCCAGCGGCGACCGGCTCGCCAAGCAGATCCCCGAGCCGATCATGGGGCGCAACCTCACCTTCGAGCAGTACCTGAAGCCGGGCGAGGAACTGCGCAGAACCTACGACTCCGACCCCGACGCGCGCAAGATCATCGACACCGCCAAGGGGCTGGAGGGGATCGTCCGCAACCACTCGATCCATGCCGCCGCGGTGGTGATCGCCGATCGCCCCCTGCAGGAGATCGTCCCGCTGCAGCTCGCCGAGGACCGCGGCACCGGCGCGGGCAACGGCAACGGCAACGGCGAGCGTGCCTACAAGACCGTGACCCAGTACTCGATGGGGCCGATCGAGGAGATCGGCCTGCTGAAGATGGACTTCCTCGGGCTGCGCAACCTCGACGTGATCGAGGACGCGGTCGAGATCGTCGAGCGCTCCCGCGGCGAGCGGATCGAGATCAAGGAGATCCCGCTCGACGACCGCGCCACCTACGAGATGCTCGCCCGGGGCGAGTCGATCGGCGTCTTCCAGTTCGAGTCCGACGGCATGCGCGACGCGCTGCGCACGGTGAAGCCGACCGAGTTCAGCGACCTGGTGGCGCTGGTCTCGCTCTACCGGCCCGGGGCGATGCGCTACATCCCCGACTACGCCAAGGGCAAGCGCGACCCTTCCGGCGTCCGCTACCCCGACGAGCGCCTGCGCCCGATCACCGAGTCGACCTACGGCTGCGTGATCTACCAGGAGCAGTTGATGGAGATCGCCAAGCAGATGGCCGGCTTCAGCCCCGCCCAGGCCGACGATCTGCGCAAGGCCGTCGGCAAGAAGAAGCGCGACCTGATGGCGACGATGGAGGACAAGTTCATGG
>CAYZPZ010000147.1:2464-5230 GCA_964480205.1 uncultured Conexibacteraceae bacterium | reverse complement strand
CTCGTCGTCATGCTCTTGGCGTGGGGCTTTACGAAGAGATCTTCCCGCCGCGCGGAGTCCTGCCGGCGCCACCAGCTCGATCAGCCCGCCCTAGCGGGATTGCCCGGAGAGGCCGCCGCTACGGCGACGCCCTCTCACGATCAGCCGCCGGGTGTCGCGGCTGGCCGCGGATCGGCGAGCCGCCGTCCAACCGGAGCCTGCGCGGGGGCCGCAGCACGGAGCCCTTCCACGCGGTCGCTCAGGAGGGCAACCAACTTCGCGGTGGGATGGAAGGGATCGGCGATCGGCGGGCCGCCATCGAGAGGGAAGGCAGCTCGCAGCTCACCGTCGACCTCCGCGATCAGGGTCGGGGCTCCAGCGTTGGCGCCTCCCTCGTCGAGAGCCTCCCGTCGAGAGGGCGGCACCGAATCGAGCTCGGCGAGACGAAGCAGGGCCGGCCGGTCGGCAGATGTCGCGGTGCGAATCGTGACTGAGTCGATCATCTTCTCCCCCTTTGTTATCTCCTCTATGTCCCCATCCGATCACTCCGTGGTCCGTTCGTGTGTGCCGCGGGTCACCAAGTGACCAGTGTCACGAACGCCGTGGAGCACCGGTCTCGTCCGAAGGGCTATTCCTGGAGCCCGGCGGAGTCGAGGGCCTAGTCGTGACTCAGGGAAGTGCCCCACCAGAGGACCCTGCCGTCGCGCCACTCCCGGGTCGCCGCGCCGATCTCTTCCAGTCCATGACAGATGCGCGGCCGCTTCCCAGGACGGCGAAGGCTTCAGCCCACTCCCACTCGATGTCTGGGTCGGCAACGTCGCGCAGTGCCCACAGGTTCCCTTTGGCCCGCTCGTCATACAGCCAGCGCAGCGTCTCGAGGTTTCCTTCCGGCGACACGTCGGGGGGAGTATCTCGCCCGGCCATCGAAGCCGCTGCTCTTCAGCAAAGCGACTACGTGGCCCAGGTTGGCGGCTGCACTGCTAGGAAGGGCGCGCAGAATGCGCCGCCTAAGATGAGCGCACGGCCCCGTCGTCTAGTGGCTCAGGATGCCGGCTTTTCAAGCCGTGCGACGCCGGTTCGAATCCGGTCGGGGCCATTTAGCCCGCTCGGCTAGCCTCCCCCGCCGTGATCCCGGAGATCGAGATCGGGCCGCTGACGCTGCAGACCTTCGGGATCTGCTTCGCGCTCGCTTTCCTGGCCGCGGGCGCGCTGATCGGCAAGCGCCTCAGAGAGCTGGGCAAGCCGGTCGACTGGGCCTACGAGATCGGCTTCGCAGGCCTGCTCGGCGGGATCATCGGCGCGCGCCTCAATTACATGGTCGAGCACTGGGACGACGTTTCGCAGGACATCCTCGGCAACGTCTTCTCCGGCACCGGCCTCACCTGGTACGGGGGAGTGGTCGGCGGTGCGATCGGAGTCTTCATCTGGGCCTGGTACCGAGGCTGGCTCGGCACCGCTCTGCTCGACGCCGCCGCTCCGGCCCTGGCGCTGGGCTACGCGATCGGCCGGATCGGCTGCCAGCTCTCCGGCGACGGCGACTACGGGGTCGAGTGGGACGGCCCCTGGGCGATGGCCTATCCCGACGGCACCGTTCCCACGGAGGAGGAGGTCCATCCCACGCCCGTCTACGAGATGCTGGCGATGGGCGGGGTGGCCTACGGGCTCTGGCGCCTGCGCCGTCGGCTCACCGGCGGCCTGCTCTTCGCCCTCTACATCCTGCTGGCCGGCATCGAGCGCTTCCTGGTCGAGTTCATCCGCCGCAACGACGAGATCGCGATCGGATTGACCGAGGCCCAGCTGGTCAGCGTGGTGATGATCGTCGGCGGCGCGCTCTGGCTCACGAACGGGCTCCGCCGCCCGCCCGCCACCGCCACGGCCTGACCGCGCCGCCCGCTCAGGCCGAGCGCAGCAGCCCGCCGTCGAGCGGGATCACCGCGCCGGTCAGATAGGCGGCCCGCTCCGAGGCCAGGAACGCAACCAGGTCGCCGTACTCCGCCGGCCGCCCCAGCCGCCCCGCGGGAACCTGCTCGCGGGCGCCCTCTTCGGCGGCCTCGAGCGAGCCCCGGTTGTCGGCGAGCCGGTCGGTGGCGAAGCGCCCGGTGGCGATCGTGTTCACGGTGATCCCCTCGTTGGCCACCTCGCTCGCAAGCGTCTTCAGGAAGCCCACCGCGGCCATGCGGTGGATGTTGGAGAGGGCGAGCGTCGGTATCGGCTCGCGCACCGAGGTGGAAGCCACGTTGACGATCCTCCCCCAGCCCTGCTCGCGCATCGCCGGCAGCGCCGCCTCGATCAGCGCCCGCGGCGCCAGCACCAGCGAGCGGTACGCCGCCTCCCACTCCTCCCGCGGGTGCTCGAGCGCCCCGCCCATCGGCGGCCCGCCCGTGTTCGTGACCAGGATCTCGACCGGGCCCAGCGCATCCGCGACCTCTCCCGGAAGAGCCGCCATCCGCTCCAGGTCGTCCGTGTCGGCGGGGAAGGCCCGCGCCCCATCGAGCGAGTCTGCGAGTTCCTCCAGCGCCGGCGCCGAGCGCGCCGAAACCCCCACCCGAGCGCCCTCGCGCGTCAGCGCTTCGGCCACCCCGCGTCCGATCCCGCGGCTGGCTCCCATCACCAGCGCCACCCTCCCTTCGATCCCGAGCTCCACGCCGGCCACGCTACATTGGCGCCGACCGGGGCGGTTAGCTCAGCTGGGAGAGCGCTTCGTTTACACCGAAGAGGTCGCAGGTTCGAGCCCTGCACCGCCCATCACGCGGGTCCCGGGCCGAAGCGCCGCCCCGCGGCGATCTG
>CAYZPZ010000147.1:0-2364 GCA_964480205.1 uncultured Conexibacteraceae bacterium | reverse complement strand
TGATCGACTTGATCGTGGCGACGCCGGGAAGCCCGCCCTGGGCGATCCTCGGTCGCGCCACCGGGGTCCAGGTGGCGGTGGCGAGCGGACTCTACCTGGATCGGATAGCGTCCCGGTCGAAGGCGGATCGACGAGGAGGGGTGGATGGAGACGAGTCAGCTGAAGCGAATCCCGCTGTTCGCGGACGCCAGCGACGAGGAACTGCGCAAGGTCGCCGTGTTCGCTGAGACGAAGCAGTTCGGAGAAGGGACCGAGGTGATCAGCGAGGGCGGCTTCTCGAGGGAGCTGTTCGCGATCGAGGACGGCACCGCCGAGGTCACCCGCGAGGGTAAGAAGCTCGCCGAGCTGGGCAAGGGCGACATCTTCGGCGAGGCCGGGATGCTCGACGATCAGATGCGCAGCGCCAGCGTCATCGCGACCTCGCCGTTGCGCGTGATCAGCATGGGCCACTTCGAGGTGAAGAAGCTGAAGAAGCACGCGCCCGACGTCTACGGCCGGATCGAGCAGCTCGTCGAGGAGCGCAGCGGCTAGCCGGCGCCGCGCAGCTCGCCGCCGTTGGCGTTCGCGCGGTAGAGCAGGTTGCGCCCGCCACCCTGGGCGTTGATCGTCCACTCCAGGGAGCGGCGTCCGAAGGGCAGCGCCCGCTCCAGCGACAGCACCGTGGGCTCGAAGTCCTCCGAGCCGCTGCGCTCCGCGGCGGCATTGAGCATGCGGTCGACGGCGGCCGGTTCGACCGCGTCCAGCGCGTAGCCGAAGTCGGCCAGCTCGGCGTCGCCGGTGATCGTCACCGTCGCCTCCTCGCGGATGACCTCGTCGCGATCGGCGCGGACACTGAAGGATTCGATCTCGTCGCCGCGGATCACCGTGAACTGGGCCTGGATCTCGTTGATCAGAAGCCGGCTGAGCTGCCGCCCGGGGCCGGCCTCCTCTCGCACCTTGTCTAGGGCGTCGGCCAAAAACGCGCTGGTGAAGGCGTCCGCGGCCGGCCCGGGCTCGATCGTTGTGTTCTCGAGCGTGGTGTCCTCCAGGGTGGTGGCGCCCTCGGTGCCGACCGTGTCGAGGTCCGGGAGGTCGGGCAGGTCGATGTCGACGCCACCGCCGGCCAGGGCGTAGGCGCCTCCCCCGAGGGCCGCGGCGACCAGCAGGACCAGCAGCGCCTTCAGCACCCCGCCCGAGATGATCGGGTCTTCTCGCATCAGGCGATCCTAGTCTCAAGCCGGCCGAGGGTGGGCGAGCTGATCGCGATCTCATCGCCGGCTTTCAGCCAGACTCGCGGGCTGCGAACGCTGCCTACTCCCGCCGGGGTCCCGGTGGCGACGATGTCGCCTGGCTCGAGCGTCATCAGACGCGACAAGCGCACCACCAGCTCCGGCATCGAGAAGATCAGATCAGCGGTCGAGGCGCTCTGCATGGTCTCCCCGTTCAGGGTCAACTCGAACTCGATTGCGTCGTGCGGGCCCGCCTCGTCGGGGGTGATCAGCTCCGGCCCGCACGGCGCCGAGCCGTCGAACACTTTGCCCGGCATCCACTGCGGGGTCGCGAACTGCAGGTCGCGGGCCGAGAGGTCGCAGAGCAGCGTGTACCCGGCGATCGCCATCGGCGCCTCGGCGGGCTCGACCCCGCGGCAACGACGGCCGACCACGAAGGCAACCTCGGCCTCGTAGTCGACCTTCTCGCTGGCGGCGGGCAGCGCCACGGCCTCGCCGCTCGCCGCGAGCGCGTTTCCGAACTTGGCGAAGAAGGTCGGCTCATCGGGCGGCTCGAGCCTGGCCTCCTCCGCGTGGCTGCGGTAGTTCAGCCCGATGCAGACGATCTTCTGCGGGTCGGTCACCGGTGGCCTCAGCTCGATCCGCTCGGGGTCGAGCCCGGCCCCCTCGGCCGAGCCGGCCGCCTCGCTGAGCTCGCCCAGGCGGCCGGCCGCGAGCAGCTCGCGCATCCCGATCGGTCCTGCACCGAGCAGCTCACCGGCATCGAGGACACCCGCCGCGGTCTCGACCCCGGCTCGGTCGGAGCCCTCAAGGCGGTAGCTCAGCACTCGCATCGGCGAGACCCTATCCCCGCCGCCTCGTGCTGACACCCGGCCGTCCGGTTCGCTACCTTCCCCGCCGTTGTCGGGGTGCGAGCCCCAGAGAAGCGTGTGTGTAGGAACCGGTGCGCCAGCACCTCCTCGCGCACAGGAACTGCCGAGGAGGCTGATCTGATGGCAGAAGGCACCGTGAAGTGGTTCAGCAACGAGAAGGGGTACGGCTTCATCACCCCCGAGGACGGAAGCAAGGACCTGTTCGTCCACTTCTCCTCGATCTCCGGTGAGGGTTACCGCTCGCTGAACGACGGAGCGCGCGTCTCATACGAGGCCGAGGAGGG
>CAYZPZ010000146.1:0-5237 GCA_964480205.1 uncultured Conexibacteraceae bacterium | reverse complement strand
TCCATGTTGGAATGGGTCGAAACTGGCGATTGGTACGTCGTCCGCGTGACCTGGTCACCGAAGCTCCAACACCGCGATGACGCCCACGTCCGAGAGCGGAAGCCACACCCGCCCCCGCTCCACGTCCACGGCGATGTTGCGGACCGTGCCGCCGGGGACCGGGAGGGGAAGGGCGCTGCGGCGGTCGCGGGCCGGATCGTAGACCACCAGCAGGTCGTTCCCCTGCTCGGAGAACCACACGCGGCCCAGTTCGTCCACCGTGATGCCGTAGGGGCGGGACGGCTGGGCCACCGTTCGCACGTGCAGCGTCTGTCCGGTGGCGGGATCGATACCGCTGACGCGGCCCCTGCCATAGCCGGACACCCAGATCCAGCCGCCGGGGGCCGCCGCGATCCGACGCATGGCGATCCCCACGCGCCGGTCCGCCCACCGCTCCCTCACTTCCGGCGACAGGGACTCCAGACGCGCCGGCGGCAGCGTGGCGAGGTAGGACTCCGTGAGATCCAGCACCGCCCCCGAATCCGGGCCCCGGTCGACCCTGAGAAGCTGCGACCCGTTGTACCGGCCCACCCACACTGCGCCCTCCGGCGTAGCCGCGATCCCGTAGACACGGCCCTCGACCGGACCGCGCCACACTCGCATGTCCCCACTCGAGGGGTCGTACCGACCGTACACCCCCGCCGCCTCCCGCGAGGTGAACCAGACCGCGCCGTCCGCCCACGCCAGCAGCATCGGCCCGGTCCGCTCCAGGCCGGGAACCTCCACCTCCTCGATCGCGCCCGTTGCCAGGTCCATCCGACCCAGACGACCGCCGTTGCTCTCGCCGAACCAGAGCGCCCCGTCCGGCGCCCGCACCAGCCCGTACGGCGCCGACTTCGGCGTGGGCGTGGGGTAGCGGTCGAACCGTTCGGTGGCCGGGTCGAAGACGGCCAGCGCGTGTGTAAGCCGGTCCGTGAACCAGAGCCGCCCAGCATCATCCACCACCACGTCGCTCGGGAACGCCCCCTCCCAGGGGACCTCGTAGTGCAGCATCCGGGCGGCCTCCGGCAGCAGCGGCGGCGGCTTGGCGCAGCCCGGCACGGCCAGCGGGATGAGGACCAGTAGGGAGATGATTCGTGGCGGCATAGACGGGTCGGGTGGCGGTTGACTACTATGGTTATAGTAGACAGCCGGGCGTGGGGCAAGTGCGGCGTTTCGGAGCGCAGGGTCGTGCGGGCGATCCTCACCTCGTAATTTTCAACGCCGACGCGCACCGATTGCGCCGCCCCGGTCGGCGGGGCGCCAAAAACCATCAGAGGAGAATCCTATGGATCGCTCGTTTCTTGGAGCCGCGGTCGTCGCGACGGCCTTGTTCACTGCCGCACCGCTCGTAGCCCAGGAGGACGTTCCGGCGGCGGCCTCGGACGTAGCGTCGGTGGACGCCATCATCGCCGCGGTTTATGAATCGATCAGCGGCCCGGCCGGCGAAGCCCGGGACTGGGACCGCTTCCGCTCGCTCTTCGCGCCGGAAGCCCGACTCATCCCCACGTGGGGCGATTCGGCGGGGCAGGAGTTCAATCAACTGGTGACCTCGCCCGACGGCTATATCGAGCGGTTCGGACACCAGCTCGAGGAGCGAGGCTTCTTCGAGAACGAGATCCATCGGGTCGAGGAGCGCTACGGTCCGATCGCCCATGCGTTCAGCACCTACGAGAGTCGGTGGAGAGCGTACGACCCGGAGCCGTTCGCCCGCGGCATCAACTCCTTCCAGCTGGTCTGGGATGCCGCGCGGTGGTGGATCGTGGACGTGTACTGGTTTGGGGAGACGGCGGCCCACCCGATCCCCGAGGAGTATCTGCCGGGCGGTTCCTGAAGCTCGACCGATGCTCGCTCGAAGGCAGTCCCTCCGAGCGGAACGTGCTGGCTGTTCTGGATTCAGCCCGAAAGCAGCTCTTCCAGCGCGAGGCGACTCTTCGGCGGAAGCTGTTCTTCGTCGAAGTAGCGGGTGACCAGCTCGAGCGCCTGCTCGACCGTGGAGACGTTCAGATAACGCAGCAGGTACCGCACATCGTCAAGATCATGGAATTCCTCGCCCAGCCGCATTGACGCGCACTTCATCGCCAGCAGGTACTCGGGTCGGGCGACGAAGATGCGCAGGTTGGAAAGCTCCAGATAGGGGTCGAAATCGCCCCGCTGGCTCAGGAACCCCTTGACCGCATCGTTCAGCCAGTGGTCGGGAACGTTGGCCCTGGCCGCGACGCGGGCGGCGGCATGCCGGATCACACGAGTGGGCTTGAAGAAGGCATCCACATCGCGCGTTGCCGGGCGCGCGTCCAGCACGAGGCACATGACCGCACCGCCCACGAGGTAGATTTCTCCTTCGGCGCCCTCGGCGCCGAGCTCGGCATCGAGGAGCTCGAACAGACGGTGGATGTCCGCACGCGTCAAACGGGTCGGCTCAGGCACGGTCGTTTCCGATCCAGGGACGGTGATGCGTCAGACACGCTCACCCACCGACGCATCCACGAAGATATTGCGCCGCTTGAACGGAACCGGCGAGGCGCGTAGCAGGTGGAGACGCAGACTCTTCAGCGGGGCCGCGAAGTGGGGCGCCTCGAGCGGAACGACCCTGGCCGTCCACGCAGGCGGCGGAACGCCCTCGAGATAGCAAGCCTGCTCTATCATCGCGGCGATGTAGTTCTGGAGAAACGGTGACAGACGCGCGAGATCGGCATCCGCGATGGCCGCGGAAAGCTCGGCCGGAGCAAGCGCCGATAGCAAATCGTTGAGCTCGGCGAGGGCATACCGGTGGTCAGCTCCATCGCCGAGCAGCGACAGTAGCTCCTCGAACCTGAGCCGGGACGACGGCAGTGCCCGAGCGAGAACATAGCTCGACATGTCCTGTCCAGCGGCCGCAGCGAGCCGTTTCAGGGTCGCCTTCTGGTCCGGCGTGACACGGATCTGAACATGCTTCGACTTCTGAGCCATGATAAGAAAATGGACTCGGGACCTGGACTTGTCAATACGACCGTCATGACGAGGTCGCTGATGACAGTAGACGTCGTTTCACCGATCTGGAGGGTACTCAAGAGCCGCCCGGGCTACTTTTTCGCCTGTCGAGCCTCGACGCGTCCGCGCATTGCGGCGACCTCCCGCTCGAGCTGCGTCATCATCCGTTCGAAGCGAGGCTCCCCGTGCAGGTTCTCCAGCCGCGGATCGAGCCGCGCGAGGCGGTAGAAGCGAAAGCCCGTGTCGATAGCCTGCTCGAGCCACTCGTAGGCCTCTGACTCGCGGCCCTGAATGGCATCGATGACGGCGAGGTCGTAGCGCAGGACGTACAGGTCGAACACATCGAGCTCCGGGCGCATGTGCTCGTGGTCGCGCGCGGCGCTACGGCGGAGCAGCTCGAGCGCTTCCTCCCGTCTGCCCTCCTTCCAGTACACATAGCCCAGGCTGGTCGTCGGCACCCAGCTATAGTCGAGCCCGCTGTGTGGCGGCCTCGCGCTCCACGGCGGCGGCGCGTCCATCGCCAGCGCCTGGTCGTAGAAGCGCCCGGCGGCCGCGATCTCGCCGGAGAGCAGCTCCAGGTCGCCGGCGAGCAGCAGCCCTTTCAGCCGCGCCCAGTCGTGATCATCCCAGTCATTGGCATCTCGCTGGTGCTCCGGATGGCGCGTCAGGAGGGCGCGCGCCTGTGATCGCGCCTCTTCGATCCGCCCCTGGACCGCGTAGGTCCGCGCCAGCAGAAGGTATGCATCCGGATCGTGGGGGAAGAGCTCTATGTTCTTGCGCGCCCACTGCTCCGCGGCGGTTGGATCATCGAGCCCGAGGTGCACCTTGCCGATATTGTGGAAGGTGAAGGGCACCGTCGGCCGCAGTCTCGAGTCGCGCTCGAAGAGGGGAAGGGCCTCATCGTACCGGCCGGCAAAGAAATAGTGGACGCCCAAGCCCTGGAGCCCATACACATAATTCGGGTCGACCTCGAGGGCGCGCTCGAGCATGCGCAGGGCCTCCTTATGCTCGCCGCGCAGGCGGTGCACGAACTGTAGCGCCCGATACCCCATCGGGGCGGTTGGATCGAGGGCCACAGCTCTCCTCGCGAGCGCTTCCGCGGAGTCGATCCAGGTCTCACCGTGCCCCTCCGAGGCCAGGCGATAGTACGCGGCGCTGAGACCGGCGTGGGCGGCGGCGTAGGAGGAGTCGAGATGGATCGCCCGCCGCATAAGGTCGATGACCTCCGGGTGGAGGGGGTCGTTCTGCCGGGCGCTCGTATTGTGGAGCTCGCGCGCGGTGACGAACAGATCGTAGGCGGTGACGTTCGGCGTAGGCACCCGCTCCAGCCGCTCGTGCTCTTCAGGGGACAGGCGGACGCGCAGCGCGGCGGCGATGCTGCGGGCTATGTCGGTCTGGATCGCGAAGATGCCAGTCAACTCCCGGTTGTAGGTTTCGGACCAGAGGCTGCGCCTGCCGAAGGGGTCCACGAGTTGGACCACGACCCGGACACGGTTGGCCTCGCGGCGCACACTGCCCTCCAGCACCGCACCGACCCCGAGATCCTCGGCGAGACGCCGCGCGCTCGCACCGTCCGCGCCGTAGCGGTGGCTCTCGGAGCGAGGCACCACGCGCAACTCGGCGATCTTCGAGAGCTGCGCGATGATATCCTCGGTCACTCCAGCCGCGAAATACGCGTTGCTCGAGTCAGGAGTCAGGTTGGTGAACGGCAGCACGGCCACCGACGGCGAGACATTGGAAGCGATATCCGCCGCGCCGTTGCGCTGATCGACCCACCATCCGCCGGCGAGGAGTAGCAGCATGACGGTGAGGGCGGCCGTGTAGCGCCGCCGGCTTCGGAAGCGCGACTTGCGCGCCACGCTCCCGTTTGCAGCAGCCAGCGTCTCGGCCACACGCGGAGGGTCGGCCGGGGCGGCAGCGGCGGAGGAGACCTCCTCCCGCGCCCGCACCTCCTCCACCAGCGCGACCGTCTCCGGCGCCGGCTCCGCCTCCAGCTCCTCCGCCAGTCGCCCGGCGAACTCCTCGTAGGCCGCGAGCGCGCCCGCACGGTCGCCCAAGCGGTCCAGAAGCGCGATCAAGCGCCTCAGCCCGATCTCGTCGTCCCACGCGAGGGCTGTGGCGCGGCGCGCCCGCTCCACCGCCACAGCGAGATCGCCGTGCTGCTCCGCCGCCTCCGCCGCCGCCCACGCCGCTTCGTGCGCCCGCGACCGCAGCCTCGCCCGCTCGCCTTCCAGCCAGTGCTCGAACTC
>CAYZPZ010000145.1:0-5238 GCA_964480205.1 uncultured Conexibacteraceae bacterium | reverse complement strand
GACTGAGTTGTCGGCGTGGGCACCGCCATTGAGCACGTTCATCATCTGCACCGGCAGCACCCGCGCTCCGGCGGGATCGCCGCCCACCGCCGCGTACAGCTCGGCCAGATACGCGTAGAGCGGCGGGCCCGCGTCGGCCGCGGCGGCCTTGGCCGTCGCCAGCGAGACACCGAGGATCGCGTTGGCGCCGAGCCTGCCCTTGTTGGGGGTGCCGTCGAGCTCGATCATGGTTCGGTCCAGGGCCGACTGCTCGGCCGCGCGGGCTCCCGAGAGCGCCTCGGCGATCTCGCCGTTGACGTGCTGGATCGCCTTCGATACGCCCTTGCCACCCCACCGCTCGCCGCCGTCGCGCAGCTCGACCGCCTCGAACTCGCCGGTCGAGGCGCCCGAGGGAACCGCCGCCCAGCCCCGCGCCCCCGAGTCGAGCGCGACCTCGACCTCCACGGTCGGGTTACCGCGCGAGTCGAGGATCTGGCGCCCCCGGATCGTCTCGATCGTGCTCACGGCGCCAGTCTTTCAGGCCGCCGCGCGGGCGGTTAGCGCGCTTTCTCTGAGCGCTTCATCCGCCGCCAGACCTCGATCGCGTCCGCGGCGGTGCGCGCCTCGACGTCCCCGAAGACGTGCGGGTGGCGTCGGATCAGCTTCTCGCGCAGGCCGTCGGCGATCGAGGCAAGGTCGCCGGCGCCGCGCTCCTCCATCAGCAGGGCCAGGAAGACGACCTGGAAGAGCAGGTCGCCCAGCTCCTCGCCGAGCGCGCGGTCGTCGCCCGCGCGCGCGGCCGCGGCGACCTCCTCGGCCTCCTCCACGGTGTGGGGGACGATCGAGCGCTCGTCCTGGTCGCGGTCCCAGGGGCACTCCCGGCGAAGCAGCCGGACGATCTCGTCGAGGCGCGCGAGCGCCTCGCTGGCGCTGTCGCTCATGGCCGCCCCAGCCTGGGCAGCATCGCGGCGGGGCGAATCAGCTGCCGGGCGGCGCCTGCTGCGGCGCGCCGGGCTGACCGGGCTGACCGGGCTGACCACCGGGGAGACCGCCGGGCAGGGCCTCGCCGCCCTCGCCGGCCGGGGCGTCCTCGCCGGCTGGGTGCGGCCGCTGCGGCGCGGACTGGGCGGGCACGAAGGGATTGACGGTGCCGGGGGCGGCGGGCGTAGCCGAGACCACGGGCGGCGGGCATCCGGTCGCCTCGAGCTGCTGCTGCTGCTGCTCTTCGGGAAGCGAGGGGTCGGGGCAAGGCTGCTGGCCGCCCTCGAAGTTGTCGCAGCGGTCGATCAGGAAGTCATCGGCGCAGATCGTGCGCTCGATCCAACGGTCGCGATAGTCGCTGAGGAAGGCACTGAAGGCCTGCTGCTGCAGCTGCCCGGAGAGCTGCTGGTCGATCTGCTCCCGGGCCTCCTCGAAGGGCACGGTCTGGGCCTCGGTCACGGTGTCCACCTGGAAGACATACTGGCCCTGCTCGGTCTCGACCGGGCCGACCACCTCGCCCTGCTCTGCGTTGAAGATCTGCTCATCGAGCTCGGAGCCGAAGGTCCCCTCGGTGACTCCCTCGCGCAGCCCGCCGTTGTCCTTGGTGGCGGCGTCGGTGGAGAGGTTCTGGGCGACACGATTCCAGCTCTCGGGGGAGTTGTCCTCGCTGAGCTGGTTGGCGGCCCGCTGCGCCTTCTCGGCGTCCTCGTTGACGACGATGCGCACGTTGCGACTGGCCGGCTGCACGAACTGCTCCTCATTGGCTTCGTAGAAGTCCCTGGCCTGCCCCTCGGGGACGTCGCCCGCGTCCTCGGTGATCTGGTCCTGGATCTTGGTGCTCAGCACCTGCAGGCGCACACGCTGGTCGATGTCCTCCTGGGTGAACCCGGACTCCTCGAGGAAGTCCTGGTACTCCTTCTCGGTCTCGAAGTTCTCCTCCTTGGTGCGCTCGAACTCCTGCTGCACCTCGCGGTCGGAGGCCTGCACCCCTCGCTCATCGGCCTCGCCGAGGATCCAAGCGGTGTCGAGGACGTCGTTGAGGGCCTCGTCGCGCAGGGGCTCGTACTGCTCGTCGCCGGGGGCGGGCACCTCCTCCAGGCCCTGCCGCTTCGCCGCCTGGTCCAGCGCCCGGTTGAAATCCTCTTCGGAGATCTGCTCGCCGTCGACCACGGCGACCGAATCGTCGGCCGGCTCGTCCTTGCCGACGCCGGTGGCGACCGCGGTCCCGACGGCGAGAACGACGAAGATCACGCCCGCGGCGATCGCCCACTGGACCCTGCTTATCCCGCGCAGCCTGCTCACGAACGCGGCAGCATAGCCATCTGCCTAAGCGGGCGCTAAGGCCAAAGCCTCGGCCAAGGCGAGCAAAGTGGCCAGCCGCGCGGGCGGCTCGTCGGGCACAGGGACCGCGATCGTGCGCTCCCGCCACTGATAGATCGCCTCGGGCACGCGGTCGCGAATCGCGACCGCGGCCTCCGAGTCCAGCTCGAGCGGAAAGGCGCGCAGGCGCCCGGCGCGGAACTCGATCGAGCGGACCCCGGCGGCGCCCAGCTCGATCCGGGCGCGCTGGAGCTCGATCAGGTTGACCACCGGCTCGGGGGGCGACCCGAAGCGGTCGGAGATCTCCTCGCGCAGCGCCCGCAGCTCGCCGCGCTCGGCGGCGGCGGCGATCCGCCGGTGCAGGTCGATCTTGGCCGCCTCGAAGGGGACGTAGTCGCCGGGCACATAGGCGTCGACGTCGAGATCGACCCGCACCGGCTGGCGCTCCGCGGGCTCGGGTTCGTCGGCGCGCTCAGCGCGCAGGGCCTCGGCCGCGTCGTCGAGCATCTGGCAGTAGAGCTCGAACCCGACCGCCGCGACGTGGCCGGACTGCTCCTCTCCCAGCAGGTTTCCGGCGCCGCGGATCTCCAGGTCGCGCATCGCCACCCGGAAGCCCGAGCCCAGCTCCGTGTTGTCGGAGAGGGTGGCCAGGCGGGCAGCGGCCTCCGCGGTGAGCGCCTCCGGCGACGGGTAGAGCAGGTAGGCGTAGGCGCGCTCGCGGCTGCGCCCCACCCGGCCGCGGATCTGGTAGGCCTGAGCGAGGCCGAGCTGATCGGCGCGTTCCACTATCAGGGTGTTGGCGGCGGGGATGTCGATCCCGGACTCGATGATCGTGGTGGTGACCAGGCAGTCGTGCTCGCCGCGGACGAAGGCGAGCATGGTCGCCTCGAGGGTCAGCTCGTCCATCCGGCCGTGGGCCTCGGCGAAGCGGACCCCCGGGCAGAGCGCGCGCAGCCGCTCGGCCGTCTCGTGCAGGGTCTCTATGCGGTTGTGCAGGAAGAAGGCCTGGCCGCCCCTGTCGACCTCGCGGCGGATCGCCCGCCCCACCAGCTCCTCGTCGTAGGGGCCGACATAGGTGCGGACCGGGCGCCGGCCCTCCGGCGGCGTTTCGATCACCGAGATGTCGCGCAGCCCGGCCAGAGACATCTGCAGGGTGCGGGGAATGGGGGTCGCCGAGAGCGATAGCACGTCCACCTTCAGCTTCAGCTGGCGCAACAGCTCCTTCTGCTTGACCCCGAAGCGCTGCTCCTCGTCCACGATCAGCAGACCGAGTTCCTTGGCGCGGACATCGCGGGAGAGCAGCCGGTGGGTGCCGAGCAGGATGTCCACCTTGCCCTCCGTGTAGCGCTGGATCGCGTCGCGGACCTCGGCCGGCTTGCGCAGGCGCGAGACCATCTCCACCACAAACGGGGAGTCGACCAGCCGCTCGCGGAAGGTGCCGAAGTGCTGCTGGGCGAGGATCGTGGTGGGCACCAGCATCATCACCTGCTTGCCGTCCGCGGCCGCCTTGTGCGCGGCGCGGAGGGCCACCTCGGTCTTGCCGTAGCCGACGTCGCCGCAGATCAGCCGGTCCATCGGGCGCTCGGACTCCATGTCGGCCTTGACCGCGTCTATCGCCTCGAGCTGGTCGGCCGTCTCCCGATAGGGGAAGGCCGCCTCGAAGGAGAGCTGCAGCTCGCCGTCGGGCGGGAAGGCGTGGCCGATGCGCACCTGGCGCTCCGCGTAGAGGTTGAGCAGCTCGCCGGCCATCTGCTGCGCGGCCCGGCGCGCCCGCGCCTTCAGGTTCTGCCAGCGCTTGCCTCCGAGCGGGCTGAGCTGGCCCTCGGAGCCGTCGGCGCCGATGTAGCGGCTGATCTTGGCGAGCTGGTCGGTGGGGGCGAAGACCTTGTCGCCTCCGCGGTAGGTCAGCTCCAGGTAGTCGCGGGTGACGCCGGCGACCGTCTTCGTGTCGAAGCCCGAGAAACGGGCGATCCCGTGGTCCTCATGCACGACCAGGTCCCCCACCCGCAGCTCGATCGCCGTCGAGAGACGGCCGCGCGCCCGCTGCGCCGGTACGGGCGCGGCGCGGCGGCGGTGGACCAGCCGCGCGTAGGGGATCACCGCCAGCTTCAGCTCCGGCGAGAGGAAGCCCTCGCGCAGGGCCGCCTCAGCGAAGGCGACCGAATGGGACTCGGGGGGCTCCGCCCCCAGGGGCGGCGCGTCGAGCCGGGCGAGGTTGTAGCGGACCCGCTCGGCCTCGCCGCCGCGCTCGAAGGCGACCACCGCGCGGTAGCCGGAGCGGACCAGCTTTTCCAGCTCGGCCTCGGCCTCGGCCTGCGTCCGCGAGGGGAAGTCGGCGCGCTGGGCCCGCAGCGAGTGCTCCTGACCGGCCTCGGTCGCGCTGACCGTCAGGGCGGTGCGCGCCGCGAGCGGCTCGGATACCTCGACGTAGAGGTGCTGGGCGTCTTCGGCGTGCATCGCGGCCGTGACGTCCTCCCAGTGATCGCGCAGGGCGCCGGGGATCTCCTCGGCGGCCGTGATCGCGATCAGGGCGTCGTCCGGGACCAGGTCGAGCGGCGCGATCAGCCGGTCGACCGGAAGCAGCTCGGCCAGGTCCGGGCGCTCGGAGGGGTCCGGGCCGGCCCCATCGCCATCGGGACCGTCCGGGAGGCGCAGCCCGACGGGATCGCGATGCTCGGCCGCGAGCTCGGCGGCGGGGGCCAGCTCGACGCGCTCGGCCTCGCCGAGCGAGCGCTGGGTGAAGACCGAGAACCAGCGCAGCGACTCGATCTCGTCGCCGAACAGCTCGGCGCGGATCGCCCGCGCCTCGGTCGCCGGATACACGTCGAGGATCCCCCCGCGGATCGCGAACTGGCCGCGCTCCTCCACCTGCTCGACCCGCTCGTAGCCGGCCTCCGCCAGCAGCTCGGCGACGTCGCCGAGATCGACCGATTCGCCCCTGTGCAGCGCCAGCCCCTC
>CAYZPZ010000144.1:0-5242 GCA_964480205.1 uncultured Conexibacteraceae bacterium | reverse complement strand
ATCCCGCCCAGGACGGCGCCGCCCACGGCGGCGGCCAGCGGCGCCAGGACGGTGCGAGAGGCGAGGATGGAGAGGCCCAGCGCCACCAGGATCAGCGGCCACAGCCGCCACCACTCGGCGACCACGGACCTCTCGACCAGGCCCTGCTGGACGGCAAGCGCCACCACCCCCGCGGTGATCAGTGCGATCCCCCAGAAGAGGAGCCCTCGGCTCACGCGCATGCGAAGCATCCTTCCAGCGGCGGTTGGGGCGTCCTCAATTGTGCCAGATGGCCCGCGAGTCGGGCGGGCCGCGGCCCTCGCTGTCAGCGCAGACGGGGCAGGACCTCGCGGCCGAAGACCTCGACGAATCGCTCCTGTTCAGGTCCCACCTCATGGAGGTATACGGCCTGGAAGCCGCGTTCCAGCTCGCGGCCGATCCACTCCACGTGGCGGCCGAGATCGGCCGAGATGCGAATCGCACCGTCGAGGTCGTCGGGTGTCACGTGCTTGGCGGCGGCCGAGATCTGCTCGGGGTGCGTAAGTGCGGTCATGACGCTGTTGTCGAGCGTGTTCTGGCCCCAATGGGCGAACGCGGTGTCGCGAGCCTCGCCTTCGGACGGTGCGTAGGCGAGATGCACCTGGAGGTACATCGGCTTGTGGGCGCCGCCGTTGGAGCGGAACGCCTCGACCACTGCGTCGAGCTGCTCATCGGCCTGGGCGACGGTGATCAGCGCATCGGCCCACTCGGCGACCCAGGCGGCGGTCTGCGGGGTGACCGCCGCCCCGACCAGCGTCGGCGGTCGCTCTGGGCGGGTCCAGAGAACTGCCTCCGAGACCGTGACGTGCCCGGCCCGGGTGACCGTCTCCCCGTCCCAGAGGAGGCGCATGATATCGGCCGCCTCGCGCAGCCGCGCATTGCGATCCCGCTTTGTCGGCCACGGATCGCCGGTGATGTGCTCGTTCAGCAGCTGACCTGAACCGACGGCGATCCAGAAGCGGTCTGGATACATGACGCTCAGGGTCGCCGCGGCCTGCGCGATGATGGCCGGGTGGTAGCGCTGGCCTGGCGCGTTCACGACGCCGAACGACATCGAGGTCCCCTGGAGCGCCGCGCCGAGCCACGACCAGGCGAAGCCCGACTCGCCCTGCCGCTCACTCCACGGCGCCCAGTGGTCCGAGCACATGCCCGCATCGAACCCTGCCACCTCCGCCTTCTGGACGAGCCGCAACAGACGATCTGGCCGGAACTGTTCATGGCTGGCGTGGATGCCGATGATCGGCGCCATCCTCACACTCCCTCACGCCGCCCGAACCAGTGGTACCCGTACGGGGGCAGCTCGATCGCCAGGCGGCCGTTGCGGATCTCCGGTACGTCGCCGTCCCGGGAGCCGAAGATGTGGCGCCAGCGGCCCTCGACCGCGTCCTTGGGCAATCGCACGGTGACGCGGGCGGGTCGATCGGCGAAATTGTGCACGGCGAGTCCACTCGAGCCGTCCCAGGTCGCGATGTGCGCCAGGACCGATTCGTTTCGAGTGCCGAGGACCTGCCATTCGCCCCAGCCGAAGGCCGGCCACTCCTTTCGCACCCGGATCGCACGCTCCATCCAGTTCAACAGCGAGTGGGGGTCCTCTTCCTGCTGCTCGACGTTCAGCGACCGGTAGCCCAACGGGCCATCGCGGACGAGCTTGCGCGGCAGGCCGGACTCAGGGGCGGTCGTGAAACCCGCTCCGCGCTGGCCGGACCACGGCATTGGGGGTCGGACCGCCGCTCGGCCCGCCAGGAGCTGGTTGTCACCGAGACCGATCTCTTCTCCGTAGAAGATCACGGGGGTGCCCGGTAGGCTGAAGAGCAGGCTGTAAGCATGCTCCAGTCGTCGTCGGTCACCCTCGACCATGTTCGGGAAGCGGCGTCTGATGCCCCGGTCGAAGAGCCGCATCGATGAGGTTGGCGCGAAAGCCTCGAAGACCTCCTCCCGCTCCTCATGGGTGAGTTTGTCGAGCGAGGCCTCGTCATGGTTCTTGATGAAGTTGGCCCACTGGGACTCGGGGGGAATCTCGGGCAACGAGCGAAGCGCCTCGATCACCGGCTTCGCGCTGCCGCGCACGAACGAAAGGTACAGCGCCTGGTTGGTCACGAAGCTGAAGAGCATGTTCATCTGGTTGCCGCGGTCGCCAAAGAAACCGGCGAGCTTCTCAAGCGGCTCATTCGCCTCCGCCAACAGCATGCAGTCGCCCCGCCGCCGCAGCGCGAAGTCACGGATGTCGCGCAGGTAGTCATGGGGATCGGCAACCGCGGGATTGTCACCTCCGACCTGTTCGATGACGAAGGGCACCGCGTCGATCCGGAACCCGGACAAACCAAGCTCGAGCCAGAACCCGACGACCTTGTGAATCTCGTTGCGAACGAGTGGATTGTTGATGTTCAGGTCGGGCTGGTGGGGCATGAAGCGATGCATGTACCAGCGCTTCGCCGAGCGGTCGTACGACCAGATGCTCTCCTGCTTGCCTGGGAATATCACGCCCTCGTCTGCGTCAGGCGGCTTCTCGTCGGCCCAGACGTAGAAGTCGTGGTAGACCGAGTCACGGTCCTTGCGGGCCGCCCGGAACCATGGATGGTCAACCGAGGTGTGGTTGATGACGAGGTCCGCGATCACCCGGATCCCCCGCTCGCGCGCTGTGCGGACGAGCTCGACGAGGTCGCCGAGGCTTCCGTACTTCTCCGCCACGCCGTAGTAGTCCGCCACGTCGTAGCCATAGTCCCGCTCTGGCGAGGGGTAGATCGGCATCAGCCACAGGCAGGTGACGCCGAGCCCGGCGAGGTAGTCGACGCGCTGCGTCAGTCCGTCGAGGTCGCCGACGCCGTCGCCCCTCGTGTCGAGGAACGACTGCGTGTCGACGCAATAGACGATCGCGTTCTTCCACCAAAGGTCGCTGGTCGCTTCGAGGCTCATGCAGCCAGGCTGTGCACGGGGCGTTCCGCGAGGAGCGGGAAGCGAAAGCGAAACGCCGCAACACGGACCGCGGGCGGAGTGCCAGTAGCTCCCGCTTCGGGCGCAAGCTTTCGGAGCGCGACGCCGAGCGCGACGCCGAGCGCGGCGTCCTCGTCTAGCGGATCCGCCAAGCGCGCGGGGGCGATGAATAGGGCAAGACTGGCGTCGAGAGCCCGCACAATTTAACCATCGGAGCCGGACCCCGACCCCCGGTGCCGCCCGGGCGCCGATGTTTCAGCGCCGAACTACGTCAGGCGATCGGCGAGGAACGCGGCGGCGAAGGCCGCGAGCCCCAGCGTCACGAGATCCAGCCCGCCGAGAGCCACTCCGAAGGCGGCGAGCAGGAACAGCACGATCGCAACGATCAAGAGAATCAAACCAGGCGTGAACCGCATCTCCCTACCTCCCGTGGCGGCCCCCTGCGCCGATTTTGGGCCACCTCGTCAACAGGACCTGCGGCGCGGAGCGGGAGCACGCGCAGAATGGGGGGCACTGGTGGCCCCCACCTTCGCCTGAGGGGGCGCAACAGCGCGGATCTGGTGCAGTTCGGGCTTGAGGGCTGATCGGGGAGGGTCGATGCTGATCTGGAGTGAGCGGCGCGGGCCGCGAGTTCGGGAAGTGGCCGCCGACCTGGCGACCGTGGCATGGGTCGGGTTGTGGGTGACGCTCGGGGTGCGGCTCTACACTCGGCTGGCCGAGTTGGCCGGCGCCGGCCGGCTGATCCGCGACGGCGGTCTCGCCCTTCTTGCCACCGGTGGTGAGGTTGCCGGTGCGATCGAAGGCGTGCCGCTAGTGGGGCAGAGCGCGGCTGGGCGAATCCGCGATGCGTTCGGCAACGCGGCGCAGCCGGTGATCCAGTTCGGCTCGGATGTCGAGCGACTCCTCCTGATCATCGCGGCGCTACTCGGACTGATCGTGGTCGCGCTGGCGCTCATCCCGTGGCTGACCCGGTACGTTCCCTGGCGTGTCGAGCGCATCAGGCGGCTGAGCGCGGCGGCACGAGTCATCCGACGCGGCGAGCTTGGCAAGGCCGGAGTGCCCGGTCAGCCCGAGCTCGAGGAGTTGCTCGCGGCCCGGGCGCTGTATCGGCTCGAGTACAGCCGCCTGCTGGAGTTCACCTCCGACCCGTTCGGTGACTGGAACGCCGGCAGGTTCAACCGTCTGGTGCAGGCCGAGCTCGAAACGGCCGGGCTGTCACACGTTGCCCCGGGCCCAGCCGGTTGATAGCGAACAGCGCTGCAGGCGGCTGAGCACCTCCGATCCAGCAGGGACCCGTTTTGCTAATACCCCCTGACTGAGGCCAAGCGATTAGGCTCAGCCCCCGAGATTCGCCAGCGCAGCGCGCAGAAATGAGTCGCGGCGATGGGTTGCCCCCAAGCCGTCTAGTCCAGGCAATTCAGTGCGCGTATTGAGTGCAGCCACGGCGTCCCAGTACGGGACGTCAGCCGCCTTCGTTCCCGCCGCGCCTTCCCAGCCCTCGAGCACGTGGTCAGGGGCCTCTGGGCCGAACGCAATCGCGACTTGCTTGCGGAGCTCGCCGAGGTCGACTCCTGGCGCACCGACGCCGGCGGTCTTCCAATCTATTAACGCCCCGATCTCTTCGCCAGTCCAGATGAGGTTGCCGGGCCAGACGTCGCCGTGGACGTAGACGGTTGGGCCCGGCGGCAGGCCGTGCGCCGTGATCACTTCGTCAGCCGCTTGTAGCAGAGGTGTCGCGGGCATCCGGCCCTTTCGGCGGGCGGCGGCGAAATCGTCCACGGCGATCGGTCTCGGCCGGAAGGGCAAGTGCTCGCGCGGGCCCATCACGACTGCATGGATGCGGGCAAGGGCGGCGCCCGCGGTGCGTAATCGTTCTGCCGACGCAGGCGCGGGCCAGGCCGTCGTGCCCGGTACCATCGTTTCGAGTGCCGCGGTCACTCCCGTAGCGCCACCTTGGAGATCCGCGCCGATCAGTCGCGGAGCCGGCAACCCGTGTAGTGCGGCCAACTCAAGAGCGGCTGCTCCGGTGGCGACCATCGAGGCGTTAATTGCCAGCCCCCTCGGCACCCGTAGCACGACATCTGTCACACCACCGCTGTGTTCAACCCTCAGCCTCCACGGCGCTTCGTCGCCATGGAGAGCTTGCGTCTCTACGATCTTCGCGCCAGCGCCGATTACGGCTGCGACCCAATCGAGCACGCGCTGGGTCGGTTTGCTACTAGATCTAGCCCTCATCGCGAGCAGGAAGGGTCCAGTTATAGGGGCTGATCCCAAGGTCGGCTGCGAATTCAGC
>CAYZPZ010000143.1:0-5301 GCA_964480205.1 uncultured Conexibacteraceae bacterium | reverse complement strand
CGCGCCAGGGTGCGCACGGTCGGGTCGCCTTCATCCATCCCCGTTCCCTGAACGGGGTGCTGTGGGAGCTGCTCGAGGCCGCCGCTGGCCCCGGCGTCCGGGAGTAGCAGCAGATGTCAGAAGAGCGGAGAGTCGTCACCGTCCTTTTCGCCGACGCGGTCGGCTCCACCTCGCTGGGCGACTCCCTCGACCCGGAGGACCTTCGCCGGCTGCTTGGACGCTTCTACGACATCGCCAAGGAGGTCGTGGCCGACCACGATGGGACGCTGGAGAAGTTCATCGGCGATGCGGCGATGGCAATCTTCGGCCTTCCGCAGGCGCATGACGACGATGCACGCCGCGCCCTCGACGCCGCCCTCGACCTGCGCGATGGGATCCGCAGCGACGCGGTGCTGGGCGATCGGCTGCCGATCCGCATCGGGGTCGCCACCGGCGAGGTCGTGGCGAGCCGGGACCCAGGCCGTGATGACTTCATCGTGACCGGTGACGCCGTCAACGTCGCCGCCCGGCTCCAGCAGTCCGCGGAGCCCTGGCAGATTCTGGCGACCACCCGCACCGCCAGCGCCGACGGGGCCGCCCACGAGTTTGGCCCGTCGCTCGTAGTGGAGGCGAAGGGCAAGGCCGCAGGGGTACGGGCGTGCCCGCTGCTGGGGCGCTCGAAGGCGGCGCGGCCGCGCCTCCCGCTGGTGGGGCGTGAAGCCGACCTCGCCCAGCTCGAGCTCGTCGCCCGCCGGGTCTTCACGGAACGACGGCCGTACCTGGTGACACTCATGGCGCCCGCCGGGACGGGCAAGAGCCGGCTGGTCGAGGAGTTCCTGTCGCGGGTCCACGAATTCATTCCCGAAGCCCAACTGGCCATTGCGCAGTGCCTTCCCTACGGCCAACGGCTCACCTACTGGCCGATGCGGGCTCTCCTCCTGGGCCTGATCGGCGTCCCGGAGGACGCGCCGGCCGATACCACCCGGCGCTCGATCCAGCGCTGGCTGTCCAGCGCAGGCAGCGACCGGGCTGACAAGAAGGCGGAGCTGCTCGCCGCCACCATCGGCGCGTCGGACGCCGAGGTCCCCGACCGGGGCCCGCTCTTCGCAGCATGGCGCGAGGCAGTCGAGCGTGCGGCCTCCCAGCGACCCCTCGTGCTGCTCGTCGAAGATCTCCACTGGTCAAGCGACTCGCTGCTCGACCTGATCGAGTTCATCCTCCAGCCGCGTGGCGACAGCCCCATGCTCATGCTCGCCCTCACCAGGCCCGAGCTCCTGGAGCGCCGCGCAACGTGGGGAGGCGGGCGCCGCAATCACGTCTCGCTCGCCCTCGAGCCACTCGACGACGCGGCGATCGGGGAGCTCGTGGGCGGCCTGCTCGAGGGATCCGCCCCGGAGCTGGTGCGGGTCGTGATCCGGCGATCGGAAGGCAACCCGTTCTTCGCCGGGGAGATCATCCGCTCGCTCATCGAGCGGGGTGTCGACCTGAGCGATCCCGCCGCGGTCGCCGCCGAAGCGGAGCGCCTCCCGGACACCGTCCAGGCCACCGTCCTTGCGCGACTCGACTCGCTCGCGCCGGGCGCGCGGCGCGTGCTCCAGCTCGGATCGGTGCTTGGACGCAGCTTCACCGAGTCCGGACTCCAGGCGCTCGAGCCCGCCGGCGAGGATCTCCAGAGCCGCGTCGAGCAGCTGACCGAGCGTGACCTGCTGCTTCCAGGGGCCCGCGACACGTTCGTCTTCCGGCACATCATCATCCGAGACGTGGCGTATGGCACGCTCACCCGGTCGGAGCGGGCTCCCCTTCACGCTGCAGCCGCCCGCTGGATGGAAGGCGGAGCGGCGGAGCGCGAGGACGAGCTCGCGGAGCTGATCGCGTTCCACTTCCGGGAGGCCGCAGCGCTCGGCACCTCTCTCGACGATCGGGACGAGATTCGAGCAAGCGCGGTCCGGTGGCTGCGGCGAGCGGCAGACGTGGCGGCGGGGGCGAGCGGGATCGTGGAGGCCGGCGCCCATCTCCGCGCCGCCATCGACCTCGCCCAGTCCGACGAGCAGCCGGCCCTTTACCAGCGGCTCGGCGAGGTATATGGATCGGGGGACGAGTCGCTTCGGGCATATGAGCGGGCATGGCGGCTCGGCGCCGAGCAGGGGCTCACGCCGGACTTTCTGCTCTTGAACCTGGGCCGCCAACTGATGGTCACCTGCCGCTGGTTTGCATCAGTCGGGCAGCAGCCGACCGAGCGCGAGATCGAGGCGCTCGTCGGGCGCGGCGACGCGTGGCTGGCGCAGGCTGGCACTCGGGCGAAGGCCACCTTCCTGGTCGCGCAGGGGTTCAAGCCGTTCTGGCTGCGGCAGTCAGCGAGCCGTGCCGTCAGCGGAGCTGACGTCGACATGGCCCATGCCAGGGTCGAGGAGGGGTTGGCGCTGGCGAAGGCGGCGAATGATGCAGCCCTGATCAGCGCGGCGCTCGACGCGATGACCGGGATGGACCAGAGCGCTAACTGGCGGACGGCGCTGGATCTTTCCAGGGAACGGGTGGCGCTCGCCCACAGCCTGCCGCTGGACGAGCGGCTGGACGCCCTCCAGATGGTCGCTTGGGCCTCAACCGTCCTTGGTGAGCTCCCGGAGGCATTCCGGAGCGCCGAGCAGGCGATCGGTCTCGTGCAGCCTGGGCAGAACAGCTCTTTCTCGCTCGCAGGCGCGTCCTGGAAGGCCTACGTCTCTGCCCTGCAAGGCGACTGGGAGTCGACGGTCGCCACCCTCGAGTTCCTGCGGCAGACGTGGCTGGAGGTCGGACGTCCCTCCGCCGCCTATGCGCTGCAGGGCCTCCTGAGCGGAGTTGACTGGGCGAGGAACCGGGGCGCGGACGAGCTGGTCGACCGATGGCTGCCGGTTGCGGATGACATCATCAGGCGCTTCGCCGGTGACCATCCGGTCGCCGCCCTCTCGTCCACCTTGAGACTGGATCGGGAGGCGATCGCAGAGATCGTCGTTCGCCACGAGCGCTATCCCGATCGGGTGCATTACGTCGAGCACCTGTTGGCGCTGTGTGCGGACCGGCGCTGGCGCCTGCCCGCCGCAGCGCTCGAGGAGGTGCTTGCCAGAGCGGCCCGGATCGAGGCGCGGGTGGTCCATGCCCAGGCGCTCCGGCTGCGAGGGCTGCTCGGCGACGACTCGGCCGACCTCTCCGCGAGCCTATCCTCGTTCGGTCAGATGGGCGCCGAACGGTACGCCGCACGGGTCCGGATCGAGCTCGCGACCCTCACCGGCGACGAAGATCTGCTCGCCGCCGGCCGGACACGGCTGTCGGAGCTCGGGGAGATGCACCTGATCGCTCCCGGTGAGAGGGCTGGAGCGGAGCTTCCGGATGGCCGAAGAGCCTGACCCCGGGCCTCCGAGCAAGCCGATGCTCCGAGGCGAGCGGGTCTGGCTCCGCCCGCTCGAGCCGCGCGACCTGCCAGCCTACCTGGCCGGAGTGGGGGACTCGGCAGTCGGCGGCCGCGCCGGCTACCGCGCCCCGCTCAGCCTCGCCCGGGGGGAGGCCTGGCTGGCTGAGGTCGAGCGCAGGACGGCCGACGGCCAGGGGTACTTCTTCGCCGTCTGTGAGCTCGGCGCCGACCGCTTCATCGGCACCACCTGGCTCAAGAACGTCGACCAGCTGGAGGGACAGGCCGAACTGGCGATCTTCATGGACCGCGACCACATCGGCGCAGGCTGGGGGACGGATGCCGCCTGGGCCCTGCTGGCCTTCGCTTTCGGCAGCCTGCGCCTGCACCGCGTGTGGCTAGGGGTCGACGCCGATAACGAGCGCGCCATCCGCGCCTACCGCAAGCTGGGCTTCGTGGAAGAGGCGACGCTGCGTGGTGACCGATGGGCCGAGGGGCGCCGGCTCGACTCGCGGCGCATGGCGATCCTCGCCGATGAGTGGTCGCGGGCCGGGCCGACCGCTGGACGGAGTACAACCTAGTCCTCGGCCGGCCTCCGCCCCCGCGAAGTCGCCATTTACCAACCACCTTGGTGTTAGGCGCGATTCGGAGTGCTTCAACGGTGCCCTGAGCACGGCAACGCTCGGCGGAGAGGGCTGAGAGTCGCCTAGCACCAACCAGGTTGGTAGATGGTGCTTTTCGGGGCCTTCACCCGAGTTATCACCAGCCTGGTTGGTAAGTGGTGCTTCCGCCGCCGTCTGCGCGACCCTGGGCTCGCGCGGCTTGCGGCGCTTGCGGCCGGCACGTCAGCCGCGGACGCCGGCGTCGCGCAGCAGCTGGGGGATGTGCGACGGGGAGTCGGCGACCCGGACTCCGGCCCTCTCCAGCGCGGCGCGCTTCGACTCCGCGGTTCCGGCGCTCCCGGAGATGATCGCCCCGGCGTGGCCCATCCGGCGGCCGGGGGGAGCGGTGCGGCCGGCGATGAAGGCCGCCATCGGCTTGCGCACCTCGCGCGCGACGTACTCGGCGGCCCGCTCCTCCTCCTCGCCGCCGATCTCGCCGATCATTACGATCGCCTCGGTCTCCGGGTCGGCGTTGAACAGCTCCAGCGCCTCGATGAAGCTGGTGCCGATCACCGGGTCGCCGCCGATTCCCAGGCAGGTGGTCTGGCCGATGTCCGCGTCGCTCATCACCTGCACCACCTCGTAGGTGAGCGTTCCCGAGCGGCTGACGAGTCCCACCGAGCCGCGGCGGCCAATGCTCCCCGGGATGATGCCCACCTTCGACTGGTCGGGGCTCAGCGCCCCGGGACAGTTGGGACCGACCAGCCGCGCACCCTTCTCGCGGACCACACGGTAGACGCGCAGCATGTCGAGAGCGGGGATCCCCTCGGTGATGGCGAAGACCAGCCGCAGGCTGTCGGCGGCCTCCAGGATCGCGTCGGGGGCGAAGGGAGCCGGGACGAAGATGCAGCTCGTGTCCGCGCCGGTCTCCGTCACCGCCTCGGCAACCGTGTCGTACACCCGCACCTGGCCGTCGAGCGCCGCCTGGCCGCCCTTGCCGGGCGTGACGCCGGCCACGATCTGCGTCCCGTACTCGAGCATCTGGCGCGAGTGGAACTCCCCCTCGCGGCCGGTGATGCCCTGGACCACGAGCCTGGTGTCTGCGTCGATCAGGATGCTCATGCGGAGCCGGCCCCGGTGCCCGCCGCCTCGACCGCCCTGGCGGCCGCCTCGTCGAGGCTCTCGGCGGTGATCAGGTTCGCCTCGCGGAGGATCACTGCCGCCTCCTCGGCATTCGTGCCCACGATCCGCACCACCATCGGCACCTCGCGCTGGATGCCGCGCCGCGCCTCGACGATGCCGCGCGCGACCTCGTCGCCGCGGGTGATGCCGCCGAAG
>CAYZPZ010000142.1:0-5308 GCA_964480205.1 uncultured Conexibacteraceae bacterium | reverse complement strand
GAGGTCGAGGGCTTCGAGGCGGTCTCGGTCAGCTACCCGCGCTTCGAGCGCGACCTACGCGCTATCGCCGGCGGCTGAGCGCCTGGCGATCTCGTCTTCCCGGCTCGGGTGACCCTCCCCGGGCCACGGTGAGAGCACCAACAGAAGCCGGGAGTCCTCGACCGCCTGCACCTGGTGGCGCTCGGCGGGGTCGAAGACCGCGAGCAGACCGATCCCGCCCGAGGCCGATCCACCGTCGGGCGTGGTGATCTGGAGCTTGCCGTCGACCACCAGCACCCAGGCGCGCTCGTGGACCTGATGCTCCTGCAGCTGCTCGCCCTTCGGCAGCTGGATCACGATCGCCCGGCCCTCGCTCTCAGAGTCGAGCACCTGGGGCTGGCGCGGCTGCACGTCCAGTTCGTTGAGGTTCCAGCTGTCCACAGCCACCCGCACTCTATATCCGCCGCAGGCGGCGAGGAAACGAGGAGCGCCCAACTACGCTTGCGCCGATGGTGATCGCGATCGACGGCCCCGCGGGTGCGGGAAAGTCCACCGTGGCGCGCGGCGTCGCGAGTGCTCTCGGGTTCACCTACCTGGACTCGGGAGCGATGTATCGCTGCGTGGCGCTGGCGGCGCTGGCCGCGGATGCCGAGCTCGACGACGGCGTCGCCCTGGGCGAGCTCGCCCGCGGCCTGCGCATCGGGCTGGACGGGGGGGTCACGCTCGACGGTCGGGACGTCGCCGCGGAGATCCGCTCGCCCGAGGTGACCGCCGCAGCCTCGCGCGTCTCGGTTCACCACCAGGTCCGCGAGGCGATGGTCGCCCAGCAGCGCGGGCTGATCGAACGCGGCCGCTACGTGGCCGAGGGCCGCGACATCGGGACGATGGTCAGCCCCGACGCCCCACTCAAGGTGTTCCTGACCGCGAGCGAGTCCGAGCGGGCGCGCCGGCGCGCGGCCGAAAGCGGCGAGGACCTCGACCGCGTGCTGTCAGCCATGCGCGAGCGTGACCGCCGCGACGAGGGCCGCGAGCACGGCGCCCTGCGCCCGGCCGATGACGCGGTGGAGCTGGACACGACCGGCCTCCAGGTCGACGAGGTGGTGGCACGGGTGGTGGAGCTGGCCCGCCGCCGGGGGATCGTGTGAGCGCCGCCGAGCGGTCGGCGATGCCCGTGGCTCGCACCCGGCCGAATGTCGCGGTGGTGGGCTTCCCCAACGTGGGCAAGAGCACCTTGGTGAACCGCTTGGCCGGGAGCCGGGAGGCGGTCACGGACGCCGAGCCCGGCGTCACCCGGGATCGCAGGGCCCTGGCCTGCGAGTGGAACGGGCGCAGCTTCGACCTGATCGACACGGGCGGAGTCGATCTGGCCGAGTCGGACAGCCTGGCCAGGGCAGTGCAGGCGCAGGCGCGCGCCGCGATGGAGGAGGCCGATGTGATCGTGCTGGTGGTCGACGCACGTGCCGGACTCGGTCCCGGCGACGCCGAGCTCGCCGAGCTGCTGCGGCGCTCGACCAAGCCGATCCTGGTCGCCGCGAACAAGGTCGACCGGCCCGGTGACGAGGCGCTCCGGGCCGAGCTGTACGGCCTCGGATTGGGCGAGCCGCTCGCGGTGTCCGCGACCCATGGCCTCGGCACCGGGGACCTGCTGGACCGGGTCACCGCGGCCCTTCCCTCGGACGGCGCGGCGGAGGATGCACCCACCGATGGGGCTCCCCGGATCGCGATCCTGGGGCGTCCCAACGTCGGCAAGTCCTCGCTGCTCAACGCGGTGCTGGGCTCCGAGCGGGTGATCGTCTCCGAGCGGGGTGGGACGACCCGCGACCCGGTGGACACGGAGCTCGAGCTGGACGGACGCGCACTGACCCTTGTCGACACTGCCGGCCTGCGCCGGAAGGGCAAGCTGGCCGGCAGCGTCGGCTACTACGCGCAGCTGCGATCGGAGCGCGCCGCCGAGCGAGCCGACGCCGCGATCGTCGTCTGCGACGCCTCCGAGGGGCTCACCGCCGAGGACCTTCGGGTTGGAGACCTGGCGATGCGATCGGGCTGCGCCACGGTGGTGGCCTTCAACAAGTCCGATGTCTCGCGCACCGATCTGGGAGACGCCACCGCGCGGATCCACAGGAAGCTGAGGCTCCGCCCGCCGGTGCTCAGCTGCTCGGCGCTGACGGGGCGGGGAATCCGGGCGGTGGTCCGCGAGGCCGTCACGCTGGCCGAGCGCTCCGCGTCGCGGGTCGGGACGGGTGAGCTCAATCGCTTCGTCTCCTCCGTGGTCGCCGACCGCCCGCCGCCGCAGCGTCGAGGCCGTCGCCTGCGCCTGTACTACGCGGCCCAGGTGGGCCGCCGACCTCCCAGAATCGCGATCCAGGTCAACGATCGAGGCCTGATCAACCGGTCCTGGGCCTTTCACCTCGAGAACCGGCTGCGCGAGGCCTACGGGCTGGCGGGTGTGCCGCTGGTGATCGATTTCGTCCCGCGCACGCGGCGCGATTAGTGGTGAGGCGGCGGACCGCGCCGGTCGCTATAAGGGGCGGCTCGTGAAGCTCCCTCGTTTCAAGCTGCCTCGCCCCAGGCGCCCCCGCCTGAAGCGCCCGACCCTGCCTCGGCGCCCGAGCTTCCGCGGGCTTGGGCGCGGCCCCTCGGGCAGGCGGAGGCTTCGGCCACGCCGCACTCCGGCGGCGCCCGGGGAGAGGAGGGCGCTCGGCGACGCCTGGTTTCGAGTCTCCACCCGGGTGCGGGCGATCGGCTACTTGGCCAGGGAGAAGGCGCAGGACGCGGTGCGGTTGCTGCGCCGCGCGGGAACGGGCCTCGCGGACCTGGTCTGGCTGAAGCGGGCCCGGGGGACTCGGATTCGGATCGGAGCGGTCGCCGGCGTCCTGGTCCTCTACTCGCTGATCAAGTTCACGGCACTGCCGGGAGTGCCCTGCCAGCTCTCGGCGGCCAAGGAGTGCCCGCCGGCCGACGAGACGATCGCCTTGGTCCCGGAGAACGCGCTGCTGTTCGGGCACCTCACGCTCGACCGCGACACCGAGCAATGGGAGCGAGCCGAGGATGCGTTCGAGAGCCTCGCCGACCTGCAGACCATCCTCGCCGCCGAGCTTCCCTCGGCGGTGCCCACGCCGTCCGGGGCCGACCTCGACCTGGGCTCCGACGTGCTGCCCTGGGCCGATCAGGACCTCGCCGTCGTCCTGCTGCCGGGGCCCGAGCGGACCTCCGTGCCCCTGTTCATCGCCGGGGTGGGTGACCGCGAGGCCGCCGAGCAGTTCCTGGCCAGGATCGCTCCGCCGGGAGAGCCCGAGGCGCAGCGCCACGGCGACGCCGCCTTGACCGTCTACCCGGAGGGTTTCGGGGCCGCCTACATCGGCGACAACCTGGCCTTCGGCAACGAGACCGCGGTGCGGGTGGCGATCGACGTCGATACTGGCGCGGTTCCCGCGCTGGAGGACTCGGTCCAGGACGCCGCCCGCGAGCAGTTGCCCGAGGCGCGCTTCGCCGAGGTCTACCTCTCCCGCCAGGGGGTGAGGCGGCTGCTCGCCGACGGCGCCGGGGCTGCCAGCCAGCTCGAGACCTTCATCGACTACGAGGCCACCTCCGCCGTCGCCGCGGCGCTGGTGGCCCGCGACGAGGGCCTCGAGGTCGACCTGATCTCCCGCCTCGATCCCGAGCGCGTCGAGGGCAAGCCCAGCTTCTTCTCCAGGCTGCCGGAGTTCGAGCCGGATCTGGCCGGCGAGGCCGGCGCCCGGGCGATCGGCTACGTCGGCGTCGGCGAGTTCGGACCGACGCTTGCGGACCTCCTCGGCCAGACCGGGCCGGCCGCCCAGGGCGTGGTCGGCTCTCTGCAGTCGCTGGCCTCGCGGCTGGAGCAGGAGGCCGGAGTGAACCCGCTGCGGGACCTGCTGCCGGCGCTTGGCGGTCAGGCCGCCGTGGTCGCGGAGCCCACCGACGGGATCCCCTTCGCCAGCTTGATCGTCGAGGGAGTCGACACCGACCGCGCCAAAGAGGCCCTGGCCGGGTTGCAGGGGCCTCTGCTCAGGGCGCTTGGTCCGAGCGCGACGGCCCGGGTTCCCAGCTTCCAGGAGAGCGAGGTGGAGGGGGTCACCGTGCACTCCGTGCAGGCCTCGCCGACGGTGAACCTCTCCTACGCCGTCTTCGACGGCATCCTGGTGATCAGCACTGACCCGGCCGGGATCGCCCAGGTCCGAGCCGGTGGTGAGAGCCTGCGTGACTCCGAGCCCTACGACCTGGTCACCGGTGAGCTCCCGGACGAGGTTTCGGCGCTAGTCTTCCTGAACCTCGACGAGCTCTTCGGGCAGGTCACGCGCACCGACCTGGTCGAGGATCCTTTCTTCGCAAACTTGAGTGTTCTGTTCGAAAACGCATCCTCGCTCGGCCTTGCTGCCAACGGCAGCGATGAGGCGATCCGAACCGAGCTCTTCCTCGCCCTTGACTAGATGTCCGGTCATCTCGGTCGATCCGGAGGCCATCCCTTGAGCACCGATCAGCTGTCCGACAACGAGTACCTGTTCACCTCCGAGTCCGTCACCGAGGGGCATCCCGACAAGATCTGCGACCAGATCTCCGACGGTGTCCTGGACGCGGTGATGGCGGACGATCCGGCCGGCCGGGTTGCCTGCGAGACCCTGGTCAACACCGGCCTGGTGGTCGTCTCGGGCGAGATCACGACCCAGACCTATGTCGACATCCCCAGGATCGCGCGAGAGACGATACGCAACATCGGCTACGACGATCCCGGCTACGGCTTCGACCACGAGGCCTGCGCCGTGCTGACCGCGATCGATGAGCAGTCGGCGGACATCGCGCAGGGGGTTGACGAGGCCTACGAGGCGCGAACCGATCCCAACGACGACGACGAGCTCGATCGCGCCGGCGCCGGGGACCAGGGGATGATGTTCGGCTACGCCGCCCGCGAGACCAAGGCGCTGATGCCGATGCCGATTCAGATCGCGCATACGCTGGCGCGGCGCCTGGCCGAGGTCCGCAAGGCGAAGGTGATCCCCTATCTGGGCCCGGACGGCAAGACACAGGTGACCGTGCGCTACGAGAACGAGCGCCCGGTTGAGGTGTCCAAGGTCCTGATCTCCACCCAGCACCGCGAGGACATCGACGGCGAGACTCTGATCAAGAACGATCTCTGGGAGCACGTCGTCGAGCCGGTGCTGCACGGCGAGTACAAGGAGCTGTTCACCGAGCGCGAGCTGTTCGACGGCTTCCTGGTCAACCCGACCGGCAAGTTCGTGATCGGCGGTCCGGTGGGCGACGCCGGGCTGACCGGGCGCAAGATCATCGTCGACACGTACGGGGGGGCGGCCCG
>CAYZPZ010000141.1:1981-5321 GCA_964480205.1 uncultured Conexibacteraceae bacterium | reverse complement strand
GCCCTCCGACCAGCGCCGGCCCTCGAGGATGCGGCCGGTGAACTCGTCGATGATCATCACCTCGCCGTCGATCACGGCGTAGTCCTTGTCGCGCTTGTAGAGGGACTCTGCCTTGAGCGCCTGGATCAGGTGGTTGACGAGGGTGCCGTGCTCGCTCAGGTAGAGGTTCTCCACGCCCAGGAACTCCTCGGCCTTGGCGATCCCCTTCTCGGTGGGCGCCACGGTCTTGTGCTTCTCGTCGTACTCGAAGTCGTACTCGGCCTCGGAGGTGTCCTTGGACTCGCCCAGGGACTTCAGCCTCTGCTTGGTCGGCTCGCCCGTCATCTGCTTGGCCAGGCGGGCGAAGGTGTAGTAGAGGTCGGCCGCCTGCTCGGGGCGGCCGGAGATGATCAGCGGCGTCCGCGCCTCGTCGATCAGGATGTTGTCGACTTCGTCGACGATCGTGAAGTGGTGGCCGCGCTGCACGCACTCCTCCAGGGAGCCGGCCATGTTGTCTCGGAGGTAGTCGAAGCCGAACTCCGAGTTGGTCCCGTAGGTGACGTCGGCCGCGTACTTCTGCTTGCGCTCGACGGGGTCGTCGTCCTCCTGGATCGCGGCCACGGTGACACCGAGCGCGTCGTAGATCGGCTTCATCCACTCGGCGTCGCGGCGGGCCAGATAGTCGTTGACCGTGACCAGGTGGACGCTGTCGCCGGCCAGGCTGTTGAGGAACACGGCCAGGGTCGCGGTCAGGGTCTTGCCCTCGCCGGTCTTCATCTCGGCGATCGCGCCGGAGTGCAGGACCATGCCGCCGATCAGCTGCACGTCAAAGTGGCGCTGGCCGAGGGTGCGGCGGCTGGCTTCGCGCGTCAGCGCGAAGGCCTCGGGCAGCAGGGAATCGAGTTCCTCGCCGTTGCGGGCGCGCTCGCGGAGACCGTCCGCCTCTGCGCGCAGCTCAGAATCCTCAAGCAGCTCCATCTCCGGCTCGATCGTGTTGATCGCGCCGACCCGGCTCTCGTACTGCTTGAACTGCCTGCTCTCCCCCATGCGGAGAGCGCGGTCGATCAGTCCTCTGGCCACGGAGGTGAGCGTACCAGCGGCCCAGCGGGGGCTAGACGGGCCAGCGCTCGCCGCTCCAGGCCATCTCCCAGAAGGCAAGCTCGTAGCGACTGCTGGTGATGAATGCCTCGAAGACGCGCTCGCGCGCCCCCGGCTGCAGGGTCGCGCCCGAGCGGTCCATCAGCTCGCGGCACCAGCCGGCGAGGCGGTCGAAGTCCTCGGAGGCGTACATATCCACCCACTTCGCGTAGCCCGGATCCTCGGGCGCGCCCCGCTCCGCGAGCCGGGTGCCGATCTCCGAGTAGCCCCACATGCACGGCAGGAGCGCCGCGACCAGCTCGGGGAAGTCCCCGGTGGCCGCGGTTCGCACCAGGAAATCGGTGTAGCCGCGGGTCGTGGGCAGCATCTGCTCGCGCTCGAGCTCCTCGGCCGTGATGCCGAGCTCGGCGACGTAGGAGCGGTGCAGCTCCATCTCGTCCTCGAGGGTGGCTCGGGCGAGCTCCGCGAAGCGGCGCATCGTCGCCAGATCGGGTGCCCGCGCCGCCCCGAGCGCCAGCAACCGCCCGTACTCGATCAGGAACAGGTAATCCTGGCGAAGCCAGATCCGGAAGCGCTCGGGGTCGAGGCTGCCATCGCCGATCCCGGTGACGAAGGGGTGGTTGTGCTGGGCCTCCCAGACCTCGCCCGCGGCCGCGCGCAGCTCCTCGCTCAGCCCGTCGCTCACAGGCCCTCCCCCATCGCGTCCCAGAAGGCGAGCTCGTAGGCCTGCAGCAGCCTGGTGGCGCGGCGGGCGAGTATCTCGGACTCGCCGGCGGCGAGGCCCGCGGCGAGCGCTCCAAGCGCCCGCTCTTCGAAGTCCGGGGGCGGCTGGGCGAAGAACTCGAAGAACGCGGTGGCGGCCTCGGGGGCGCTGTAGCCCTGCCGCAGCGCCGCCCCCACTCTGGCGCAGTTCTCCCCCCAGGCCGCCAGGTTGGCGAGGAAGGCGAGCACGACATCGCTGCGCGAGCCGTTCAGCGCCAACCACGCGACGAACGCCGGATAGCCGTGGGCGCGGGGATCGGGCTCGTGCGCCGCGAGCGCGCCGGCGTCCAGATCCAGCCACTCCGCTAGCTCGTGCAGCCGGCGCAGCGCCTCGCCTTCGCCCTCGGCCATCGAGAGGAAGAAGTCCCCGGCCGGGGACTCGGGGAAGCGGGCGGCCAGCTGAGCGAAGCTTCGCCGGTCGCTGCGGACGATCGTGTACTGCTCCCCGGCGAAGCCCCGTAGGCGCTCCACCGGAAGCTTGCGGTTCTCGACGGCGTCGAGGAAGGGGTGGGCCCGGATCGCCCGCTCGACCTCCGCCAGGTCCGCGCGCGTCCGCTTCAGCAATCGCTCGGCGCTGGCGCTGTGCTCTGAGGAACTCGTGGCCTGGAATCTAGCGCGGCCCGCGCAGGCGGTCGCGGAGCCGGCGGCTCTGCGTGCGCTTGCGCCGCTTCTCCCGATGCTTTTTGACCTGGCGGCGGATGTCCTCGGCCAGCTTGTGAATCGAGTGCAGCATGTCCGGGGAGGCCTCTTTGGCGCGCAGGGTCGTGCCCTTCAGGGCGAGCGTGGCTTCGGCGATCATCCGGTCGGCGATTCGCGGGTTGCGCTCCTCGCGCAGCTCGACGTCGAGCGTCGCCAGGTCCGAGACCTGCTTGCCGACGCGCCGGAAGCGGCTGACGACCGCCTCGCGCAGCTCCTCGGTCACCTCAACGTTCCTGCCACGGACATCGATCCTCACGGCAAACTCTCCTTTCCCGGTCGGATGCGCCGAAACGCCCGGACGCCGAATCGTACGGGCGCCGCGATCTCCTCACAAGCCACGCTGCCGCGAGCGAGCGAGGGTGAGCGCGACCAGCTCCTCGCAGCCGCTCGAGCGCAGCGCCCGCGCGCAGGCGGCGAGGGTGGCGCCCGTAGTGCGCACGTCGTCGACGAGCAGAGCGCGGCTGGGCACCGGCCGGCGCACCCCGACGCGGGGCGGATCGGCGAGCCGCTGGCGCCGCGGCCGCCCCACTTGGCGCGGCCCCTGGGCGCGTCGCAGGCAGGGCCGGTAGCCGAGCCCCGCCAGGGCGGCGAGCGCCAGCGCGATCTCCTCAGCCGGGTCGAAGCCGCGCCAGCGACGCCGCCAAGGGGCGGCAGGCACCGGGACGATCGCGCCGCGAAGCTCCTCGGGCGGGCAGGCCCGGGCGATCAGGGCGGCGGCGAGCGCCGCCAACCCGACGCGGCGGCGGAACTTGATCGCGTGCGCGAGGCGGCGGACCGCGCCCTCGTAGTCGGCCGCGGCGAC
>CAYZPZ010000141.1:0-1881 GCA_964480205.1 uncultured Conexibacteraceae bacterium | reverse complement strand
GAGGCCGTAGACGCCGCCGACGATGGCCGCGCCGGGGCCCAGCTCGGCGCCGGGCAGGATGACCGCGTCGCGCAGCATCGCCCCGGCTCCGACCCTGGCGCCGTCGCCGACCACCACCGGGCCGTGCAGGTCCACGCCCGCGCCGAGCTCGCATCCCGATCCGATCAGCACGGGCGGCTTGGCCCTGACCCCGTCGAGATCCGAGCCGCGCGCGGCGTAGACGCCGCCGCTGACCTCAGGCGGGCGCTCCAGGGCCGGCTCGCCGCCGAGCGCGTCGAAGTTGCCCTGCACGTACTCGGGGACGGAGCCGATGTCGTTCCAGTAGGCGGCGATCTCGTGCGAGTGGAAGGGCACGTCGCCCTCCAGCAGGGCCGGGAACACATCCTGGGCCCAGTCCACGAAGCCCTCGGGCTGGTCTTCGTCGCCCGCCGGGCTGCGGTGGCCGGGGCCGGGGAAGTAGTCGAAGATCTCGGAGCGGAACATGTAGATGCCGCAGTTGGCCAGATCCGAGAGCGCCTCGGCGGGGTCGGGCTTCTCCTGGAAGCCCTGGATCCGCCCCTGCTCGTCGGTGATCGCGACCCCGAACTGCGTGGTGTCCTCCACCCGCCTGGTGGCCAGGGTGGCGATCCCGTCGTGGGACTCGTGGGCCTCCCGCATCGCGCTCAGGTCGATGTCGGTGAGCGCGTCGCCGGAGATGATCAGGAACGAGTCCGATTCGGTGAGGAAGTCGCGGACCTTGGCCACCCCGCCCGCCGTGCCCAGGGGCTCGGCCTCCTCGCTGTAGGCGAGCTCGATCCCGAACGCCCCGCCGTCGCCGAAGTGCTCGCGGATCTGCTTCGGCAGATAGGAGAGGTTGGTGACCACCTCGGTGAACCCGTGGGCGACCAGCAGCCGCACGATCCACTCCATCACCGGCACGTTCAGCACCGGCGCCATCGGCTTCGGCAACAGATAGGTGAGCGGGCGCAGCCGCGTGCCCAGGCCCGCCGCAAGGATCATCGCCCTCATCGGGGCGAGAGCCTATCCAGCGCCGGACCGATCGCCGGGCGGGGCGAGGCCTCCGGCTGTATCCCGAATAGGTCGCCCCTCTAGTAGCGGTACTGCTCGCTCTTGTACGGCCCCTCGATCGGGACGCCGATGTAGGCGGCCTGCTCGGCGCTGAGCTCGGTCAGCTCGACGCCCAGTGCGCCGAGGTGCAGCCGCGCCACCTTCTCGTCGAGGTGCTTGGGCAGCACGTGCACGGCCTTCTCGTAGGCGTCGGGCCTGCCGAACAGCTCGATCTGCGCGATCACCTGGTTGGTGAACGAGTTCGACATCACGAAGCTGGGGTGGCCGGTGGCGTTGCCGAGATTGAGCAGCCGACCCTCTCATTCTCGCCGCGGCCCGTACGGTACTCCACTCCGAGGAAGCGTGGTGGTGCGAGGCATGGGAGAACCAAGCGGGAGTGTCCGAGCCATGCGAGGCGGGATCTGCCCACGACGCCCCCGACTTCGGTTGCCATTGGCGTCTGATCCTTCGGCTACCGGAGGCAGACGTATGAGCCGGTCTAAGAGGTGGGACGTGGGTCGTTGGACGTTCGCTGTCCGATGGGGCAGGTTCGAGCATCGGCCTGGCGGTGCCCCGTTCGTATGGGCGTCGATAGTGCGTCGGGTTAAGGGCGACGAGGCGCGAGATCGTCGCCGTCTACTGGCAGAGGAGAAGCTATGAAGCTCTTCAACCCGATTACCTACAAGCTGCCGAGGCTGGGGGTGCAGGAAGTCGATTGGGGGGACGACGAGGGCACCTGCCGGTATGGCCTGTATGACACCGAGGAAGAGGCGTGGCAGGCCGCTATCGCCGCTCTGGAGCATCACCGAGACCGAGTGAGGGATGCCGTCTGGC
>CAYZPZ010000140.1:0-5326 GCA_964480205.1 uncultured Conexibacteraceae bacterium | reverse complement strand
GAGGCGCGCGCCCGCAACCTAGCCGAGCTCAACCGGTCCCGGGCCAAGCAGGGCGAGGCGCCGCTGCCGCACATCCTCTGCGTGATCGACGAGCTCGCCGACCTGATGATGGTCGCTCCGGCCGAGGTCGAGGACGCGATCATCCGGCTCGCCCAAAAGTCGCGGGCGGTCGGCATCCACCTGCTGCTCGCCACCCAGCGGCCCTCCACCGACATCATCACCGGCACGATCAAGGTCAACATCCCGGCCCGGATCGCGTTCGCCGTCTCCTCACAGGTGGACTCGCGGGTGATCCTCGACCAGGGCGGCGCCGAGACCCTGCTCGGCCAGGGCGACATGCTCTTCCGCCCGGCGGGCACCTCGAAGCTGCAGCGGATCCAGGGCGCCTTCGTCACCGAGGAGGAGATCGCCCGGATCACTCAGCACTGGGCGGCGCAGGGCGAGCCCGAATTCGCGGAGGAGCTGCTGGAGGCGGCCGAGCCATCGCAGGACGCGGCCGCCGGCGACGAGGACTTCGATCCCGATCAGGACGACCTGCTGGAGCAGGCAGCCCAGGTCGTGGTCGAGTCGGGCACCGCATCGGTTTCGATGATCCAGCGACGGCTGCGGGTCGGCTACACGCGGGCCGGCCGCCTGATCGACATGCTCGAGCGCCGGGGAATCATCTCCGGCTACGAGGGCTCCAAGCCCCGCCAGGTGCTCGTCTCGCTAGCCGACCTGCCGCGCGTGATGGGTGGCGGCGATCCGGCGAGCGGCGAGACCCAGGCGGAGCCGGTCGAGACGGTGGGGGCGCCCGCCACAGAGGACTAGCGCGAGAATGCCCGCGTGAGCGTTCGCGCGGGCATTCTGGTCACGGGCACGGAGGTTTTGAACGGCACGATCAGTGACCGCAACGGTCCCTGGATCTCCGAGCGGCTAGCCGAGCTGGGCGTCGAGGTCACTCAGATCACCGTAGTCGGGGATCGCTCCGACGATCTCGATCGAGCCCTGAGCGCGATGCGGGAGCAAGGGGTGGCGCTGATCGTCACCAGCGGGGGCTTGGGCCCGACCGCCGATGACCTTACCGCCGAGGTAGTGGCGGGCTTCGCCGGGCGCGAGCTCGTCCTCGACGAGGAGATGGAGCGGAAGATCGCCGCGATCATCGAGGGCTTCGCCAAGCGACTGCGCTTCGATCCCGAGGCGGCTCGCCAGGGGACGCGGAAGCAGGCGCTGGTGCCAAAGGGCGCGGTCGCGCTCGATCCGGTGGGCACCGCTCCCGGGCTGGTGGTGCCGGCGGACCGCCAGGTGGTGATCGTCCTGCCCGGCCCGCCCCGCGAGCTGCAGGGGATGTGGCCGCGCGCGATCGAGGCCGAGCCGGCGCGGGAGGTTCTGGAGCGCGCCGAGGCCCTGCGCACGACCTCGATTCGGATGTTCGGCATCCCCGAGTCCGAGCTGGCGGGCGCCCTGCGTGAGATCGAGCAGGAGGTCGACCTGACCGGCCTGGAGGTCACGACCTGCCTGCGCGGGGGAGAGCTGGTGACCGATGTCCGCTACCGCCCCGGGGACGAGGACGCGATGGAGGCGCTCTCCTCGGGACTCGATCGGCGGCTGGGCCAGTTCACCTACAGCGTCGATGGGGAGCGCATCGAGCAGGTGGTGGCGCGGTTGATGCGCGGCCGGATGCTGGCGGTGGCGGAGTCGTCCACGGGTGGCCTGCTGGCCGGGCGGATCACCGACACGCCCGGGGCGTCGCAGTGGTTCGCCGGCGGCGCCGTCACGTACTCGGACCAGTCGAAGGTGGAGCTGCTCGGCGTCGACCCGGCCCTGATCACTCGCCACGGGGCGGTCTCGCCGCAGGTGGCCGAGGCGATGGCCGACGGCGCGCTGGCTCGCTTCGGCGCCGACGTCGCCTGCTCGGTTACCGGGATCGCCGGGCCCGAGGGCGGGACCGAGGCCAAGCCGGTGGGCTACGTCTGCTTCTGCGCCAAGCTGGCGAGCGGCGAGGTGCTGGGCCGCGACCCGGTGGTGCCCGGTGCGGCCCGTGCCGACATCCGCGAGCGCTCCGTGATGGTGGCCCTGCACCTGATCCGCTACCTGCTGGAGGGCCGCGAGCCGCCGCGGCTCGGACCCCGCGAGGCCGGTCAGACGGCGTCGTCGAGCTGAAACAGCTCGCGAGCGCGATCGAGGACCAGCTCGAGAGCCTCGTCGACGATGAAGTGACCGACGCCGGGCACCAGCTCGAGGCGCATGTTCGGGGCGTTGGACTCGAAGCCGGGGAGCAGGCGGTGGTCCTGTACGTGGTCGCCGGTCCCGAACAGCATCAGGCCCGGCGTCGCCATCGTCAGCTTGCGATAGGTGCCCCTCAGGGCCGCCGGCGCGAGCGCGGTGACCGCGTGGCGATAGAGCAGGTGCCCGGCCTGGGCGCGGTCGCGCTCGCGGAACTGGTCGGTGTAGGTGGCGAGCTCATGCTCGCTCCACGGAGTCTGCCGCGAGCCCACCCAGCGCAGCACCGGCCCGAAGCGGTTGGCCCGCCATCCGATCCCCGGCGCCGCCAGAACCCACTGGTACCAGAAGCGCCACAGCGCCAGGAAAGAGCGCGGCGTGGGCCGGATGAACGGGTGGTAGATGTTGAGCGCGAGCAAGCGACGGATCCGCTCCGGGTGACGCAGGCAGAGCATGAACCCGGTCCAACCTCCCCAGTCGTGACCGATCAGATCGACGGGCTCTGAGATCCCGATCGCGTCGAGCAGCGCAATCAGGTCGGTGGCGAAGATCTCGGGGTCATAGCCGCCGGGCGGCGCGTCGGTCCAGCCGAAGCCGCGCAGGTCGGGGCACAGCACGCGCCGGTGCTCGGCGAGGGGGCCGATCAGCTCGCGCCACATCCACCAGTGCTGCGGCCAGCCGTGCAGCATCACCAGCGGTGGCCCTTCGCCGGCCTCGGCGACGTGCGTGAGCAGCCCGCCCGCGTTGACGTAGCGGTGCCGAACGCCGTCGAGATCCGGTGGCTCGCGCAACGTGCCGAGTCTAGGGTCCGGTCGCGCTCCCGGCGTTACGTCGTTCGGGGGCGGTCGGGGTCGTCACGCGGCTCGAGCTGGATCCTCTTCTCGGCGCCCGGCTCACCCTCCGCGAATTCGCGCCGGCGCTCCACCTCGGCGTTGAGCTCCGCGCCGAACAGGATCGCCAGGTTGCTGATCCACATCCAGACCATCAGCGCGATCACCCCGCCCAGGGTGCCGTAGGTCTTGTCATAGGAACCGAACTGGGAGACATAGAGGGCGAACAGCGCAGATGCCACCAGCCACGCCACCACGGCGACGACGCCACCCGGAATGATCCATCTGATGCCGGGGAGCCTGACGTTGGGGCCGGCGTAGTAGAGAACGGCGATGATCAGGCTCACCGCCGCCAGCAGGAAGGGCCACTTGGCGATGTCCCAGATGGTGACGGCGGTGTCGCCGACGCCGAGGGGACCGGCAACCGCGTCGACGATCGGGCCGGTCAGCACCAGGGAGACTGCGACCAGCGCGACCAGGACGACGACCACCAGCGTCACGGCCATCTGGAGCGGCCGGAGCTTCCAGAACGGCCGGCCTTCGTCTGTCTCATAGATCACGTTGCTCGCCCGCGACAGGGCTCCCACGTAGCCGGAGGCCGACCAGAGCGCGGCGGCGAGCCCGGCGAGGAGGAGCACGCCCGCGGCGGAGCGGTTCGAGGTGAGCGACTCGATCGGCCCGGAGAAGGTGTCGGCCGCGGTGGCGGGGCCGAGCTCGGAGACGATCTCGGTGATCTTGCGGGTGGCCTGCTCGGGGTCGGCGAACAGCCCGATCAGCGAGATCAATGCGACCAGGGCCGGAAACAGGGAGAGGAGCCCGTAGTAGGTGAGCGCCGCCGCCCAATCGGTCATCCGGTCCTCGCGGAACTCACCGATCGTACGCTTGACCAGGGCCCAGCGGCCGGTGTCGCGCTCGACGCCCTCGGGCTCGACGGTCGTCGCCTGCATCGCTCTATCGCTACCCCCGCCGGCGGCGCTCGAACCATTCGCCCCCGGGGGGAGAAAGGCGGGCCGTCGCGGCTCAACCCAAGAGATGCGACGTACCGTCCCAGCCGCCACTAGCGTTGGCGGGCGATGGCCAAGGAGCGGCTCAAGAGCCCGCGGGTGCGCCTGTTCGTCGCGCTCGATCTACCCGACGAGCTCCGGGAGGGGATCGTGGCCTGGCAGCGCCGCGAGCTCACCGACCCGGCGCTGCGCCCGGTCAGGGCGGAGTCGCTCCATATGACCATGGTCTTCCTCGGCTACCACCCCGAGAAGGAGATCGACCCGATCGCCGAGGCGGCCTTCGAGGTCTCAGAGCCCGCTCCGCGGATCGAGCTTCTGCCCGAGCCGGTCGGGGTGCCGCGCGGCAAGCGCCCCAGGCTTTTCGCCCTGGACGCTCCCTCTGAGGCGGCGGTGGCGCTGCAGGCGGCGGTGGAGCGCAACCTGGTCGAGGCTCGCTACTACAAGCCCGAGAAGCGGCCCTTCTGGCCTCATCTGACCGTCGCGCGGGTTCGCCCCGAGAGCCGCGGCTCGCGCAAGCCGGCGATCGTGGAGAGGAGACCGGGACCACTTCCCGAACGCGTGTTCGGGTCGTTCCGTCCGACCCGTTTGGTGCTCTATCGGTCCCACCTGAGGCGCGAGGGTGCCCAGTACGAACCGATGGCTGCGTTGGAGCTTCCGACCGGCGAGAGCGAAGAAAGGTGAGTGAGATGGCAGACGCGAAGCCCAACCTGAGAGAGGCCGGCGACAACGGCAAGGACGCGAAGGCGCGCGATCAGGCGCTGCAGGCCGCGGTCGGCCAGATCGAGAAGGAATTCGGCGCCGGCGCGCTGATGCGGCTCGACGCCGACAGCAAGGTGGACGTGGAGGCGATCTCCACCGGGGCCCTGCCGCTCGATATCGCCCTCGGCGTCGGCGGCGTCCCGCGGGGGCGGATCATCGAGATCTTCGGCCCGGAGTCCTCGGGCAAGACCACGCTCGTCTACCACATCATCGCCGAGGCCCAGGCCCGCGGCGGGGTCTGCGCCTTCATCGACACCGAGCACGCGCTGGATCCCACCTACGCGCGGGCGATCGGCATCAACACCGAGGAGCTTCTGATCTCCCAGCCCGACTACGGCGAGCAGGCTCTGGAGATCGCCGACGTCCTGGTCCGCTCCGGGGCGGTGGACGTGGTCGCGCTGGACTCGGTGGCGGCGCTCACGCCCCGGGTCGAGCTCGAGGGCCAGATGGGCGAGCAGACGGTCGGCCTCCAAGCCCGGCTGATGAGCCAGGCGCTGCGCAAGCTCGCCGGCAACCTCAACCGCGCCAACA
>CAYZPZ010000139.1:0-5333 GCA_964480205.1 uncultured Conexibacteraceae bacterium | reverse complement strand
CGGGGCCGAGCTCGTCGTCGCGGTAGTAGCGGAAGCCGCCGCCGGCCGCGTCGGGGAGCGGGTTGTCGTAAGGGATGTAGCGGGTCGACTGCTCCAGGTAGGCGGCCAGCCGGCCGCGCTGAAGCACCTTGGTGAGCACGTTCGAGACCCACTCGCAGGCGATGTGGGCACCGCCCACCTGGGCGATCGAGTCATCGCCGTAGCCGAGGAAGACGTTCCTGTAGAGGCGGGCGGCGCGCTCGCCCTCCTCGCCCTCGAAGGGCCGGCCGGCCTCGGGGGCGTCGGCGGCGAACTCCTCCAGGTAGAGGCGCCGCAGGGTGCCGGGGTAGCGCGAGTAGCGGGCGAACAGCGCCCCCTTGACGGTCTCTGGCATATTGACCAGGGCGAACACGGGACGGTCGAGGTTGGTGAAGCGCGGGGAGAGGATCTGCCGCTCCTCGTCGGTGAAGGCCTCGACCGGATAGCGCATGACGGCCATCGTAGTTGCCGGCCGGGATGGCCCTCCGCCGCTCCGCCGGCCGCTCAGAGTGCCAGCGAGCCGAGCGCGGCGACGATCACGATCGCCGTGGACCAGGCGATCGCCTGGGCGGTGAGGCGGATGTCGAGGCCATAGACATGGGCCACGATCAGCGGGTTGATCCCCACCGGCATCGCCGCCAGCAGCAGGTAGGGCCCGGGTAGGTCGATCAGGGGCAGGGCCAGCAGGTAGAGCAGTCCCGGCGCGATCACCAGCCGCAGGATCGTGGTCGCGGCAACCGGGGGGCTGATCGGGGAGCCTAGGGTGAGCCTGCCCTCTTCGGCCTCCTCGGCGAGCACCGCTCCGACCGCGAAGAAGCCGATCGGCAGCAATGCGAACACCGCTGCGCGCGAGATGTCCACCAGCGCATCCGGCGCCAAGGCGTCGGGTGCCAGGAGGGCCGCGATCGCCGCGTACAGAGGTGGGTTGCGGGTAAAGAAGGCGATCACGCGGTGGCGGACGGTCTCCCCGGCGCGGGAACCATAGGCGGCCCCGATCGCGAAGGCGAGCAGCAGCAGCGAGGGCGCCGCGACGACGACGTCGTAGACGACGGCCTCCCCCAGCGCGTCGAGGCCGAGCAGCGAACCGGTGAGCGGATAGCCGAGATAGCCGGAGTTCGGCACCAGCGTGCAGACGATCACCGCGCCGGTGGCGGCCGCTCCCAGATCGAGCAGGCGCCTGGCGATCAGCCAGGCCAGCCCAGCCGCACAGAGGATCGCCACCCAACCCAGGGCCAGGCCGATGCCCACGTCCACCGTGAACTCGACCCGGGCGAGGTTGAAGAAGACGACGAAGGGGACCAGCGTGTAGAGCGAGACAACGAGCAGCGACCGCACGAAGGACGCGGCCCGGTCGGGCCAGCGCAGCTCGGCAGCGACGCCGCCGGCTGCGGCGATCGCGATCACCGCGACTGTGGCGAGCACGTCCAAGGGCGGGCCAGTCAGACGCTGAGCTGGCGGCCGTAGGGGCCGCGGCCGGTCATGGACAGCGCGGCGGCCCGGGCCGCGACGCGGGCAGCCTCGGAGGCGTCGTTCCCGGCGGCGAGCGCCCAGCAGAAGGCGGCGGCGAAGGTGTCGCCGGCCCCGTAGGCGTCGACGATCGGCCCCGGAGGCGGCTCGGGCCCCCAGAAGACCTCCTCACCCTCGGCGGTCACGAAGCGCCCGCCGGCCGCGCCCTGGGTGGCGACCACCAGCCCGGGCTGCGCCCGCAGGCGCTCGGCGGCGGCCCGCTCGGCCTCGTCGGAGTCGCTGAAGACCAGCGCGTCGATCGCCACCTCGGCTTCGTTCAGCACGGCCCCCGCCCGCGGCGTGGCGACCAGCACGCGGGCGCTCCTGGCGGCGCGAAGGGCGCCGGCGTCGCCGGCGGTGAAGTAGACGGCGTCGGCGGAGTCGAGGCTCTCCCAGGGCAGGGGGTCGTCCCGCCGCGGGGCCAGCCGCTCACCGATCGTTGTGATGGTGCGCTCGCCGCTCGGCTCGATCCAGGTCAGGGCTCGGCGTGTGGGCTCCGGGCGGACCGCCGGATAGACCGCGACGCCCAGGTCCGCCAGCCGCTTGCGCGCACGGTCGGCGTAGTCGTCCTCGCCCAGGGCGGTGAACAGCTCGGCCCGATCGCCCAGCCGGGCGAGCTGAACGGCGGCGACCCCGCCCCCACCGGCCGGCTCCTCGAAGGCGTCGGTGGCGTGGGCGATCTCGCCGCCGGCCGGCACCCGGTCCACCTTCGCGAACTCCACCCACTCGACGTGGCCGACGACCGCTAGGCGCATCCCGCCGCGCCCCCTAGAGGAAGGTGGTCAGCGACTCGCCCGCCGCCGAGGCCCAGTCGACCAGGGGGTCCGGGTAGACGCCGAAGGCGACCGTGGCGGCGGCGCAGACCAGGCCCGCGCCGACGACCAGCCCGCAGCGGCTGGCGCCGCGGGGGATCGAGCTTTCAGGGGTGCGGAAGGAGTCCGCCTCGCCCGGGGCGCCGCCGGAGTCGGGAGCACCTCCGGCGATCGCGGGCATCGGCTCTGCCGCGGCGGGGTCGGGCCGCATCCAGACCGCGGCCAGGACCCGCAGGTAGTAGGCGAGCGAGACCATGGTCCCGACCACGATCGCCACCCCCAGCCAGGCGTAGTCGCCCTCGACGCTGGCCTGGATCAGGAAAAGCTTGCCGATGAAGCCCGAGGTGCCCGGCAGCCCGGCCAGGGCGAGGAACCCGATCGTCACCGGCCAGGCCAGCAGCGGGCGCGAGCGGCCGACGCCCTCCATCGCGCGGATGTCGTCGCCGTGCTCGGTCTCGCGCTCACGAACCACGATCGGGACGAAGACCGCGAGATTCATCAGCCCGTAGGCGGCCAGGTAGAAGACCAGCGCCTCGACCCCGAACTCGGTCGCGACCACGATCCCGGCCAGCATGTAGCCGGCCTGGGCGATGCTCGAGAAGCCGAGCAGCCGCTTCAGCGAGTCCTGACCGAGGGCGCCGATGTTGCCGACGGCGATCGAGATCACCGCCACCGCCGCCAGGGCCGGCTGCCAGTCGGGGGCGATCGGACCAAGCGCCACCTCGAACAGGCGCACGAAGGCGACGAAGGCCGCCGCCTTGGTGGCGACGGCCATAAAGGCGGTGACCGGGGTGGGAGCGCCCTGGTAGACGTCTGGCGTCCACTGATGGAAGGGGGCGAGCGAGGCCTTGAAGGCGAGCCCGACCGTGGCCATCGCCACCCCGATCAGCACGATCGTGTCGTCGGCCTCGCCGCCCGCGAGAGTCTCGGCGATCGTGGTGAAGTCGGTGGAGCCCCCGGCGCCGTAGAGGAAGGCGAAGCCGTAGAGCAGAGTGGCCGAGCCGAGCGAGCCGATCACCAGGTACTTGAGGCCGGACTCCAGCGAGGCCTCCTTGCGGATCGCCGAGCCGCACAGCACATACAGCGGGATCGAGAGCAGCTCCAGCGCGATGAAGAAGGCGATCAGGTTCTGGGCCTGTGCCAGCAGGATCATGCCGAGCACCGAGCCGAGCAGCAGGCCGTAGAAGGCGCCGTGCTCGGCCTGCTCGGCGGCGGGCTCGCGGATCGCCAGCACCACCGCGACCGCCGCGGCCGCGATCGCGATCAGCGCCGCGGCCAGCGCCAGCTCGTCCAGCCGCAGGGCGTCCGCCACCAGGTCCTCCCGTTCGCCCCACTGCCAGATCGCCAGGCCGGCGGTCGCGCCGAGCACCGCCAGGGTGAGGTAGGCGTTGACGAAGCGGTTCCGGGCGACCAAGCCGACCATGAGGACGACGATCAGCCCCGCGGTCAGGGCGATGATCGGCGAGAGGCCGGCGTAGTCGAGGTGGGGGGTCTCGAAAGTCACCGCCTCGCCACCTCCGTCTCTCGGGTCTGATCGACGGCGCCGAGCTGCTCGGTGACCGATTCATCCGCCCGCTTCAGAACGAGCTGCGGATAGAGCGCCAGGGCGACGATGCAGGCGACCAGGGCGCCGACCACGGCGCCGGAGCGCCAGCCGATCTCGCTCGAGGTGATCTGCTCGGGCTTGCGGTTGTGCATCGCGGCCTGGAAGAGGCGCAGCGCGTAGTAGGCGGCGATCGCGATCCCCAGCGAGGCCACGATCGCGAACACGATCTTCTCCTGGAAGACGCCGTTGAGGATGTAGAACTCTCCGATGAAGTTGGCCGAGCCGGGGATCGCCAAGAGCGCCATAGTCACGATCAGGAACATCGCCGCCAGCACGGGCGCCCGGGTGGCCAGGCCGCCCATCCTGGTGATGTCATCGCCGCCGGTGCGCTCGGCCAGCACCACCACGATCAAGAGCAGCGGCGCCACCACCAGCCCGTGGTTGACCATCTGCAGGACCGCGCCGTCGGCGCCGTCGGGCCGCAGGCTCCAGATTCCCAGGGTGATGAAGCCGAGCTGCGCGACCGAGGAGTAGCCCGCGACCAGCCGCGCGCTGGTCTGGCTGAAGGCCATCACCGAGCCGTAGAGGATCGAGGCCAGAGCCACCACCAGCATCACCTCCTGGAACTGCAGGCTGGCGTCGGGGAAGATCGGCAGCACCACCCGCAGGAAGCCGTAGGCGCCGACCTTCGACAGGACCCCGGAGAAGACCGCGAGCACGGCCAGCGGCGCCACCCGGTAGGCGTCGGGCAGCCAGCCGTGCACCAAAAACGCCGGCATCTTGACCAGGAAGGCCGCGGCGAAGAACCAGAAGATCCAGCGCTGACTGGACTCGCCGATCGGGTCGGCGGCGAGCTCGGCGATCGAGAAGACCGGGGTACCGTCCCCGGCGAAGATCCCGGTGGCGATCGCCCCGGCCAGCATCAAAAGCGAGCCGACCAGGGTGTAGACGATCATCTTGATCGTCGCCGCAGAGGGCCTGACCGGCCCCTCGCCCTGGCGACCCGGATGCTCCGAGCCCCAGCTCCCGAACAGGAAGTAGAACGGGATCAGCATCAGGTCGAAGAAGAGGACGAAGAGCAGCAGGTCCTGGGCCAGGAAGGCGCCCAGCGTCGCGGTCTGGGCCAGCCCGAGCAGGAAGAAATAGGTCTTGGGACGGTCGGCGTCGCGCAGCGCCGACCAGGCGACCGCCGCGAACCAGAGCACCGTGGTGAGCAGCACCAGGAAGACGCTGATCCCGTCCACCCCGAGCTGGTAGCGGACGCCCAGGTCCGGGATCCAGCTCTCGTCTACGGCGTGCTGGATGCCGGCCGCCCCGGGATCGAAGTCGAAGACGAGCCGGATCGCCAGGTCCAGGGTGACGAAGGCGCCGAGCGCCGCAACCCACGGGGTGAGGCGCCGCGGCACCAGGCAGGCCGCCAGGCCGGCCGCCAGCGGCAGCCACAGCATCAC
>CAYZPZ010000138.1:0-5383 GCA_964480205.1 uncultured Conexibacteraceae bacterium | reverse complement strand
AGCATCTTCAGGCAGCGGGCCTGGATCTCACCGGCGGCCGCCATCGCCTCGAGCTGCTGGGGCGTCTTGCGGATGATGCCCGTGCGGTACATCAGCTCCCCATTCTGGCGCAGCGCTGTCGCGGGCCGGGGCGAGTCAAATCTCCATCTCCTCCTCGCGGCGCAGAGTCGCCAGCAGCGCGCGGATCTGCTCCCCGACCTCGTCCGGGGGCTGCTCGCCCGGCACCCGCTGCAGCGCTCCCTGCTGCTCGTAGTGATCGACCAGCGGCTCGGTCTTGGCGTGATAGGTCTCCAGCCGCTTGCGGATCACCTCGGGCTTGTCGTCGTCGCGGATGATCAGCCTGCTGCCGTCGACGTCGCAGACCCCCTCCTTCTCCGGTGGGTTGAACTCGACGTGGAAGACGTGGCCCTCGGCCTCGCAGGTGCGGCGGCCGCCGAGGCGCCGCACCACCTCGTCGTCGCCGACGTCGATCAGCACCGCGGCGGTGATCTCGCGGCCGAGCTTGCGCATCTCCTGGTCCAGGGCCTCGGCCTGGGGCACGGTGCGCGGGAAGCCGTCGAGGATGAAGCCGTCGGCCGCCTCGGGATGCTCGACGCGCTCGCCGATCACGCCGATGATCACCTCGTCGGGAACCAGGTCGCCCGCGTCCATGTACTCCTTGGCCTTGCGCCCGAGCTCGGTTCCCGCCTTGACCGCAGCGCGGAGGATGTCGCCGGTCGCGTAGTAGGGAAGGCGGAAGTCCTCCTGGAGGCCCTCCCCCTGGGTCCCCTTGCCGCTTCCGGGCGGGCCCAGCAGGATCAGGTTGAGCTCGGACACGCCGAGGACGCTACTTGAGGAAGCCCTCGTAGTTGCGCATCATCAGCTGCGCCTCGAGCTGCTTGACCGTGTCCAGCGCGACGCCGACCACGATCAGGATCGAGGTACCGCCGAAGAAGAAGTTGGCCGAGGTCTGGGCGATCAGGATGGTCGGCAGGGCCGCCACCGCGCCCAGGTAGAGAGCGCCGGGGAAGGTGAGCCGGGAGAGGATCCTGTCCAGGTACTCCGCCGTCGGGCGACCCGGCCTCACCCCGGGAATGAACCCGCCGTACTTCTTCAGGTTGTCGGCCTGATCGACGGGATTGAAGGTCACCGCCGTGTAGAAGTAGGTGAAGATGATGATGAAGAAGACCTCGCCGACCACGTAGGCCCATCCGTTCGGATTGAAGAAGGCGGCGAAGTCGAGCCAGAAGTTGTTGCCGGTGCCGCCGAAGAGCTGGCCGACCGTGGGCGGGAAGGCCATGATCGAGGCGGCGAAGATCACCGGGATGACCCCGGCCATGTTGACCCGCAGGGGCAGATAGGTCGAGCCCCCCGAGGTCATCTTGCGGCCCACAACCCGCTTCGCGTACTGCACCGGGATCCGACGCTGGCCCTCCTGGACGAAGACGATCCCGACGATCACCGCCAGGGCGATGAACGGCATCATCACCACAAAGACCTGGTCGGGGTTGGTCCACCAGTTCTGGATCCCGGTCGCCAGCCCCGCCACGATCGAGGCGAAGATCATCAGCGAGATCCCGTTGCCGATCCCGTGGCGGGTGATCAGCTCGCCCATCCACATGAGCAGAGTGCAGCCGGCGGTCAGGGTGATCACGATCAGAAACAGCTTGGTGAAGGTGAGCTCGCCGACCACGCTGGTCCCGGCCTGGTTCTGGAAGCTCCTGAAGAGGAAGACGTAGCCCAGCGACTGCCCGAAGGCGAGCCCGACGGTGAGGTAGCGGGTGTACTGGGTGATCTTCTGCTGGCCGACCTCGCCCTCCTTCTGGAGGCGCTCGAGCGAGGGCACCACCACGGTCAGCAGCTGCAGGATGATCGAGGCGGTGATGTAGGGCATGATCCCCAGCGCGAACAGCGACAGGCGCTGCAGGCTTCCGCCCGAGAACAGGTTGAGGAAGCCGAGGATGTTGGCCCCGGAGAAGTTGTCCTCGATGTCCTTGACCGTGGCGGCGTCGACGCCGGGCGAGGGGATGTAGGCGCCGAGCCGGTAGAGAGCCAGGATCGCGGCGACGAAGAGCAGCTTGCGCCGGATCTCCGGCACGTTGAAGGCGTTGGCGATCGTCTGAAGCACCTAGGCGGACTCCTCCTGAGCCTTGCCCTCGGCCACGACCTCCTCGCAGCTGCCGCCGGCGGCCTCGATCTTCTCCCGGGCCGAGGCGCTGAAGGCGTGGACGCGGACGGTCAGCTTGGTCGAGATCTCCCCGCGGCCCAGCACCTTGACCGGCCAGCGGCGTTTCGCCAGGCCGGCGGCGCGCAGCGACTCCGGGGTGACCTCGTCGCCTGCCTTGAAGCGGGCGTCGAGATCGGCGACGTTGACCGCCTGGGTACGGGTGCGAAACTTCTCGAAGGGCATCGACATCTTGTGGTGGGGTCCGCGCAGCTTGCCCATGCGCATGTGCACGGGCGTCTGCCCGCCCTCGTAGGCGACCTTGCGCTTGTTGCCCGAGCGGGCGCCGGCGCCCTTGTGCCCGCGACCCGAGGTCTTGCCGTGGCCGGTGCCATGGCCCCGCCCCAGCCGCTTGCGCGGCTTGCGCGATCCCGCCGCCGGCTTCAGGTTGTGCAGCCCGACTCGCTTCTTGGCCGCGGGACTCACTTGGCCTCACCCACCTCGACCAGGTGCTCGACCACGCGCAGCATGCCCTGCAGCTGAGGGCCGTCGGCATGGGTGGCGGTCCGGCCGATCCTGCCGAGCTTCAGCGAGCGCAGCGTGTCGCGCTGGGCCGGCGAGGTGCCGTTGGTGGAGCGGATCTGCCTGATCTGCACAGCGGCCATCAGGGGCCTCCCTCGGACTTCGCGGGGTCGGCGGATGGCGCCTCGCCCCCGCCGGGGGAGCCCTGGGCCGCGTCGACCGGTTTCGGCTGCTCGGCGGACTTGCCGTCGCCCTCGGCGGGCTCACCGTCCTCCTTCGGCCACACTCCCAGCACCTCTCTGACCGAGATGCCCCGCAGCTTGGCCACGTCCTCGGGCCTGCGCAGCGTGTGCAGACCCTGCATGGTGGCCTTGACCAGGTTGATCGGGTTCTGGGTGCCGATGCTCTTGGTGAGCACGTCGCGAACGCCGCCGAGCTCGAGCACCGCTCGAACGCCGCCGCCCGCGATCACCCCGGTACCCGGACTGGCAGGGCGCAGCACCACGTGGCCCGCGCCGAAGCGGCCGATCACACGGTGAGTGATCGTCTGGCCGTACTTGGGCACCCGGATCAGGTTCTTGCGCGCGTCCTCCACCGCCTTCTGGATCGCCAGCGGGACCTCGCGGGCCTTGCCGTAGCCGATTCCGACCACGGAGTCCTCATCGCCGACCGCGACCAGAGCGGTGAACGAGAAGCGCCGGCCGCCCTTGACCACCTTGGCGACACGGTTGATCTCGATCACCCGCTCCTGCAGGTCGAGTCCCTTGGGGCTGACAGTCTCTACGGCCATGAGCTGAGCAAGGTAGCGAAGCGGCCTCGGCGGCCCACCTCGGTTCCTAGAACTTCAACCCCCCTTCCCTGGCACCCTCGGCGAGCGCTCGGACGCGGCCGTGGTAGCGGTAGCCGCCGCGGTCGAAGACGCAGGTGGAGATCTCGGCCTCGGCGGCGCGCTTGGCGAGCAGCTCGCCCGCCTCCTTGGCCTGCTCGGTGCGATCGAGGCCCTTGAGCTCGTCCTCGGTCCAGCTCACCGAGGCGAGCGTCTTGCCCGCGTCGTCGTCGATCAGCTGCGCGAACACGCCTCGGTTCGAGCGGTAGACGCTGAGGCGCGGGCGCTCGGCCGATCCGCGCACCTTGGCGCGGACCCGGCGGCGCCGGCGCAGCCTGCGCTGCGGCTTGGTCAGCACGGCCATCGGATCAGGCCCTCTTTCCGACCTTGCGCGAGACCTGCTCGCCGGCGTAGCGGACGCCCTTGCCCTTGTAGGGCTCGGGCGGGCGGGCCTTGCGGATCCGGGCGGCGACCTCGCCGACCAGCTGCTTGTCGATGCCGCGCACCACCACCTCAGTCGGCTGCGGCACCTCGAAGGAGATTCCCTCGGGGGCCTCGACCGTGACCGGATGCGAGTAACCCAGCGCCATCTCCAGCGACTTCCCCTTCAGCTGGGCGCGATAGCCGACGCCCTGGATCTCCAGGCGCCGCTCGAAGCCGTCGGTCACGCCGGAGACCATGTTGGCGATCAGGCTGCGGGTCAGCCCGTGAAGGGCGCGATGCTCGCCCCGGTCGGTGGGTCGTTCGACGCTGAGGGTGCCGTTGTCCACCGAGACCTTGATGTCGCGGTGCAGCGCCTGGTTGAGCTCGCCCTTCGGTCCCTTGACGTGCACTGCGCCGGGCTTGACGTCGATCTCGACGCCCTCGGGGATCTCTATCGGCTGTTTTCCAATTCGGCTCATGAACGAGTTCCTGCGCTTCGGAAGTTGGCTACCAGACGTAGGCCACGACTTCGCCGCCGACCCCGCGCTTGCGGGCCTCGTGCCCGGTCATCACGCCGCTGGAGGTCGAGACGATCGTCGTTCCCATCCCGCCGAATACCCGCGGGACGTCGGTCTTCGCGACGTAGCGGCGCCGGCCGGGCCGCGACACCCTCTCCATCCCGGAGATCACGGGATCGCGGTCCTCGGTATAGCGAAGCTTGACCCGGATCACCTCGCCCTTCTCGCCGGTGGCCACCTCGAAATCGGTGATGTAGCCCTGCTCCTTGAGGATCCGCGAGATCTCCCGCTTCAGCCGCGAGGAGGGGATCTCCACCTCCTCGTGCTCGCCCTTGAGGCCGTTGCGGATCCGGGTCAGGTAGTCGGAGATCGGGTCGGTCAGCACTTGGTCATCACCGCCATTACCAACTCGACTTGGTCATGCCGGGTACGTAGCCGCGGTGGGCAGCCTCGCGCAGGCAGATCCGACAGAGGCCGAACTTGCGGTAGTAGGCGCGGGGCCTGCCGCAGCGGCGGCAGCGGTTGTAGCCGCGTGTCTTGAATTTCGGGTCGCGCTCCTGGCGCACCCGCTGCGAGGTCTTGGCCATCAGTCTCCTTTTCGCTCCTGCTCGGTGTCGGGCTGGTTGCCCCCGCCGGCGCCCTCGACGCCGGGCACCTCGCCGGCCTCCATGCCCCCCTCGCCCTCGGTCCCTTCGCCGCCCTCTTCGGCGCGCTGCACCTTCTCGTAGGCCTCGGGGTTCTCCTCCTTGAGCTGCTCGAGGGCCGCCGCCTCGGCCTCGGCACGCTGGCGCGCCTCCTCCTTGCGGCGCTCCTCCTCCTCGGCGGCCTCGCGGTCCTCCTCCCCGGGGCGGCCCTCCTCAGAGAAGGGCATGCCCAAGCCGAGCAGCAGGGCGAAGGCCTCCGTGTCGGTCTGCGCGGTGGTGGTGATGGTCACGTCCAGCCCGCGGACCT
>CAYZPZ010000137.1:0-5428 GCA_964480205.1 uncultured Conexibacteraceae bacterium | reverse complement strand
CGCTTCTGCATGGTCACCCAGGGCCAGGGGCTCTCCAAACGCGACTTCGCCAGGATCCTGGAGGGCGCCCGGCTGGTCTCCGAGCAGACCAACCTGAAGCGCTGCGCCTCGATCGGACACATGTCGGTGGATCGGGCCAAGCAGCTCAGGCAGGCCGGCATCCAGCGCGTCCACCACAACGTCGAGACCTCGCGCTCCTACTACCCGGAGGTCTCGACCACGGTCCGCTACGAGGGTCGCGTCCGCACCATCGACGCGGTCAAGGAGGCGGGGCTGGAGAGCTGCGTGGGAGGAATCCTCAACCTCGGCGAGTCGCCGCGCCAGCGGGTGGAGATGGCCTTCGAGCTGGCCGAGATCGACCCCGACTCGGTGCCGATCAACCTGCTCAATCCGCGCACCGGGACCAAGTTCGGGGACCGCGAGCTGATGGACCCCTGGGAGGTGGTCAAGTGGGTGGCGATCTTCCGGCTGATCCTCCCCGACGCCCTCTTCCGGCTCTGCGGCGGGCGGGTCGAGAACCTGGGCGAGCTGCAGCCGCTGGCGGTGAAGGCGGGACTGAACGGCGTGATGATGGGCAACTTCCTGACCACGCTCGGAGTCGAGCCGGCTGAGGATCGCGAGATGTTCGAGGAGCTCGGGCTGAACGTGGCCCGCCAGCCCGACAACGGCGCCAACCCCCGCCCCGACAACCGCTCGGGCTGGCTCGAGGGTGAGACCCCGGGGACGCCGATCGACGAGCTGATCGACAGCCAGGCCGACGCCAACTTCTGGGACCCCTCCACCCAGCTTCGCGTGGTCAAGAAGAAGGGCAAGCCGCCCGCCTACCCCGAGCCCCCATCTCAGGCCTCGGCGCCCGCGGGGTGGGGCGACTGATGCGAGGGTGCTCCGCAGATGCGAGGGGGCTCCGCCAGGAGCCACCCGTTTGATGAGCAAGGAGCAACCCGTTTGACCATGGAGCTCGGGCAGCGGCTCGACGAGCTGCGCTCGAGCGGGCTGCATCGCCGCCTGCGAGTGGTCGAGAGCCCGCAGGGGCCGGAGGTGCTGCTCGACGGGGAGCCGGTACTGCTGCTCTGCTCCAACAACTACCTCGGGCTAGCCGACCATGCCCAGGTGCGCTGCGCGGCCGCCGACGCGGCGATGAAGTGGGGCGCCGGGGCCGGGGCCTCCCGGCTGGTCTCCGGAACGATGCCGCTGCACACCGAGCTGGAGCGGACCTTGGCCGAGTTCAAGGGCAAGGAGTCCGCCCTTCTGTTCGGGTCGGGCTATTTGGCCAACAGCGGCACGATCGCGGCGCTGGCGGGCCGCGACGAAGTCGTCTTCTCCGACGAGCTCAACCACGCCAGCCTGATCGACGGCTGCCGTCTCGCCAAAGCCGAGACCTTCGTCTACCGTCACCGCGACACCGAGCACCTGGAGTGGGGGCTGCGGCGCGCCCGCGATCGGGCGGCGCTGATCGTCACCGACGGGGTCTTCTCGATGGATGGTGACGTCGCGCCGCTGCTCGAGCTGGCCGAGCTGGCCGAGCGCCACCGCTGCCGGCTGATGGTGGACGAGGCTCACGGAACCGGCTGTCTCGGGCCCGGCGGCCGCGGCTCGGTGGCCGCCGCCGGCGTCGCTGACCGGGTCGACGTGCTGATCGGAACGCTGGGGAAGGCGCTCGGCGCCTACGGCGCCTACGTCTGCGGCTCCCGGGAGCTGGTCGATTACCTGATCAACGCCAGCCGGCCCTTCATCTTCTCCACCGCGCCGCCGCCGCCGGTGGTCGCGGCCGCACAGGCGGCGCTGGAACTGATCCGGGAGCGCCCCAGGCGGGTGGAGCGCCTCGCTGCCAACGCGAAGGCGATGCGCGAGGCGCTGGCGGCCGAGGGTCTGGAGGTCGCAGACGGGGGAACCCAGATCATCCCGCTGGTGGTGGGCGGGCCCCGGGAGGCGATGGCGCTCTGCGAGGGGGCGCTGGAGGGCGGGGTGTTCGCGCAGGCGATTCGACCGCCCACGGTGCCGCCGGGGACCTCCCGGCTGCGGTTGACCGTGATGTCCACGCACAAGGTCGGAGATCTGCGCAGGGCCGCGCGGGTGATCGGCGAAGTAGCCCGCGGCCTCGAGCGACGTGCCGAGCGGCGAGTTCCTCCGGGCTCGGACCGGGGAGTCCCGCTTCCCCGCGCGGCCTAGGCGGAGAGCCAGCGTGCGCGGCGTCTTCGTAACCGGCAGCGGCACCGAGGTCGGAAAGACCGTGGTGGCGGCGACGATCGCGCACACCGCCGCCTCCGCCGGCAAGACCGTCGCGGTCTTCAAGCCGGCGGTCAGCGGACTCGACACCGACGGAGAGCCCGATCACGCGATCCTGCGGCGCGCGGCCGACTCGCAGCAGAGCGACGAGGAGATCGCCCCCTACCGCTACGGCCCGCCGGTCTCGCCCCATCTGGCCGCCGAGCTCGTCCGCGAGCGGATCGAGCCCGAGCGCCTGCTGGCCGCCGCGCGCAGCGCGGCCGAGGAAGCCGAGTTGCTCGTCTGCGAGGGCGTCGGCGGCTTCCTGGTGCCGCTCACCCCCGACTACCTGGTCCGCGACCTGGCGCGCGAGCTTGACCTGCCGGTCGTGATCGCCGCCCCGCCCGGGCTGGGGACGATCAACCACACGCTGCTCACGATCGAGTCGGTCCGGGCGGCCGGGCTCGAGATCGCCGCGGTGGCCCTGACCCCGTGGCCGCCGGAACCGAACATGATGGAGCGGAGCAACCGCGAGACGATCGCGCGGCTGGGCGAGGTCGAGATCGAGCTGATCCCCCAGATCGACCCCGAGCGGACCAAAACCTGGCCGGCGGTCGAGCTCGATCTCTGAGCGGCAGGGTAGCCGCTCCATCCGAGCCGGATCCTATGTTGGAGTCACTCGATGGGAACGGCGGTTCAGCTCGATCATCGCCATCTGTGGCACCCGTTCACGCAGCAGCGCGATTGGGTTGGCGAGCAGCCCCTGATGATCGAGCGGGCCGAGGGCACCGAGCTGATCGACACCGACGGCCGTCGGTACCTGGACGGCGTCTCCTCGCTGTGGTGCAACGTCCACGGCCATCGGCATCCGCTGATCGACAAGGCCGTCGCCGAGCAGCTCGAGCGTGTCGCCCACTCCACCATGCTCGGGCTCTCCCACCCCGGTGCCGCCGAGCTGGCGGCCCGCCTCGTCGAGCTCGCGCCTCCCGGCCTGAGCCGGGTCTTCTACTCGGACTCCGGCTCGACCGCGGCCGAGGTCGCCTTGAAGATGGCCTTCCAGTACTGGCAGCATCGCGGCGGCCAGCACGTGCGGCGTCGCTCGTTCATCTGCCTCACCGACAGCTACCACGGGGACACCATCGGCTCGGTCTCGGTCGGGGGCATCGATCTCTTCCACTCCACCTTCGCGCCGCTCTTGTTCGAGGCCCACCGGGCGCCGCCCGGCGACGTCGACGAGATCGCCCGCCTGCTTCGCACCCACGAGGAGGAGCTCGTCGCGGTGATCGTCGAGCCGCTGGTGCAGGGGGCGGCGGGGATGGTCATGCACCCGCCTGGCTACCTGCGCGCGGTGCGCGAGCTCTGCAACCGCCACGGCGTGCTGCTGATCTGCGACGAGGTCGCGACCGGCTTCGGGCGCACCGGAACCATGTTCGCCTGCGAGCAGGAGGGGGTCTCCCCCGACCTGCTCTGCCTTGCCAAGGGCCTGACCGGCGGGTATCTGCCGCTGGCCGCGACGCTCGCGAGCGAACGGATCTACGAGGCCTTCCTGGGCGCGCACGACGAGCACAAGACCTTCTTCCACGGCCACACCTACACCGGCAACCCGCTGGCCTGCGCCGCCGCGCTGGCATCGCTGGAGGTGTTCGAGCGGGAGCGCACACTGGTGCGGATGCAGCCGAAGATCCGGCTGCTGGGCGAGCTGTTGGCGGAGGTCGAGGCGATGCCGGAGGTTTCCGAGGTCCGCCAGCGCGGGCTGATGGTCGGCATCGATCTCGGCGAGCACGACCCCGCGATGCGGGTCGGCCACCGGGTGGCGCTCGAGGCGCGTAAGCGCGGCGTGATCGTGCGGCCGCTGGGCGACGTGGTGATTCTGATGCCGCCGCTGGCGATCTCCAAGCGGGATCTGGCGCGGCTGGTCGGGGTGGTCGCCGAATCGATCACGGCGGCCTCGCCGCTGACCTCGCTGGATCCGGCCGCGGCCGGCCGCGCCGACGCGGCACTGCTCGAGGCCGCCTAGAGCGCGCCGTGAGCGCGCGCTCGACGAGTAGCTACTCCTCGTAGGGCTCGAAGTCCGACTTGCGGGCGCCGCAGACCGGGCAGAACCAGTCGTCGGGGATGTCCTCGAAGGCGGTTCCCGGCGGCACGCCACCGTCCGGATCGCCCTCGGCCGGGTCGTAGACGAACCCGCACGAGGTGCAGACCCAGAGCTGCTTGGTCTCCGTCTCGGTCGCCATCGGGCTGAGCAATGTAGCGACTGTCCGAGGCGACCGTCTACGCTGCCGCGCGTGAGCGAGCCGGCGACGCCGCGTCCAGCCTCGACGGTGATCCTGCTTCGCCGCGGTGGCAAGCACAGCGATCGCGTCCTGCAGCTGCTGCTGGTTCAGCGCAATCCCGAGGCCCGGTTCATGCCGGGGGTATGGGTCTTCCCGGGCGGCGCGGTGGACCCCGGCGACGGCACCGGCGAGGCGGCCTTCCGGGCGGCGGCGGTGCGCGAGCTGGGCGAGGAGGCCGGAATCCGAGTCGAGGCCACCGAGCTCGTCGCCTACTCGCGCTGGATCACCCCGCGAGTGGTGCCGGTGCGCTTCGACACGCTCTTCTTCCTGGCGCTGGCCCCGGCCCACTCGCCCCCCGAGCCCGACGGCAGCGAGACCGTCGACGCCGGCTGGTTCACCCCACGGGACGCGCTCGACCGGCACCGCGCCGGCGAGATGGGCCTGGTCTTTCCGACGATCAAGCATCTGGAGTCGCTGCTGCCCTACCCCGATGCAGAGGCGGCCCTGGAGGCGGCCCGCGCCCGCGACGTCCGACCGGTCGAGCCGCGCGTGGTCGGCGAGGGCACCGACCGGCGGATCGTGCTTCCCGGCGAGCTTCCCTAGCTCCCCGCCCGCCATACCCGGCGGGTTGCGCCGCAGGGGCGTCAGGTAGTGTGAGATCGGTCACAGTGAGCGGTCACGGGCGGCCGCGGACCTAGGATCCGGAGGGCGAATGGAGGCGTCAGCCAGGCGGGAGCAGGAGCGCAGCGAGGAGCGGCGGGCGCGACTGCACCGTGCGGCAGCGATCACGGCGCTGGCCGGCGTGGTGCTCCTGATCGCCTACCTCCTGCTCTTCCAGCCCAGCGGCTACACGGTCACCGCCAAGTTCGAGAACGCGAGCCAGCTGGTGACCGGCAACAGCGTCAAGGTGGCGGGCGTCGCCGCCGGCTCCATCCAGGACATCTCCCTCG